>JAFDAE010000363.1 GCA_019314005.1 Deltaproteobacteria bacterium
GAAACGGAGGGATAACAATGTTAACGCAACCGGATCATCTTTTTGACAATCCCCTTGACCTTATAATTTCCGAGAAGAACAAAAAACTTGCCAAATATTTTATGTCAGAGGGCATGAGGCAGGAGAAAATCACACAGATATTGATTGACTTTTTCAGTCATGAGATTGTTTTACGAGATATTTTTAATCATGCAAATAATCCTGAATGGGTTGAAACGCGAAAATGGCATAAAGTAGTTGGTAAACAATACGAGAAGGCCATAAAGAGCTTAGAAAAACTTGTTATTGATAATTCAATTCCCACGCAAACGAGAGAAACGATAATCACAAAAGACATTGAACGACTGAAAAAACAGAGGGATTTTCTAACACTCAATTTTCATAATAACATCTCACTGGCCCCTGTTCCGGCCTCCTGTCAACAAATGCTAAATATGCAGGCGCGGGCGCTTTATGAATATATGCGCCGGTTCAACACAACGGGCACTGATATGAATATTTATGATGTTATCGCGGAATTGTTTGCCAATCTCTACAGAGATACTGCTTTTAATTCTGATTTAAAGGGACTGACAGGCGATCTTCTAAAGAGAAATTTCGTCGATAATGCCTATAAATTATCTTCCGACAAGAATAAAGAACTTGAAGAAAAAATAAAAGATATCATTTCATAACACTCTTCAAAAAACGCAAGTCACTGTTTTAACTCGCTTGCGTAAAATCCCTTCATTATCTCATCAATTTACGTAAACAATTGATTATATTCATTATATCCCTTATCCTTAAACCACAAAAAAGGAGCAGGAGGTATAAAAAATGAACCACCCTAATGTCAAAGTCCTGGAGCGGCAAGCGCTGACCCCGCGAGACGTGTCAATTGTTTACGGAATTTCAGAGGGCACGCTCGCAAATTACAGGTGCAAACGCGTTGGGCCTAAGTTTTATCGCCTGGGAGGGCGAAAAATTGTTTATTTTCAGAACGACCTTGAAACCTGGGCGCGGCGGGAACCTGTCTTGACGCGGGACAGTGTAGAGGCCTAACCATGATCGACGGGAAGCCGGATATAGAGGCTGTGTTGCAGGCCGAAGGAATTGACCTCCGTCAAAGGGGCCGGAGCATGTGGGGGTTGTGTCCGTTTCATGATGACAGGAACCCCTCGTTCAAAGTGAACCCGGACCGTCAAACCTTCCATTGCTTTGGGTGTGGCGCGCACGGGGATGCGATCGACTTTACGCAACGCCTTCACAATCTTTCCTTCAAGGATGCCCTTCGATACTTGGGCATGACTCCGGGGAAGCCTCCCCAGGTTAACCCGGAATTGAATCGCAAGAGGGAACTACTGCGAGACTTTGAACAATGGCGCCGGGAAACATACAGGGCCTTATGCGACGAGTATAATGCAATCTGGCACACCTTGCGGAGATGTAAAACGATGGATGAGATCGGAGAATATGCCGAGGTTCTCTGTGAGATGGGGCCAATGGAAGATAACATTGAAATATTAAGTGGGGGAACAGATGAACAGCGATTTGAACTCTACCGCGCAGGGCTTTAGCCTGGGCAAAGCACTTGTCGCACTTCAGGAAGATGAGCAGCCGGACAAGGGCGCACTGCTCCGCCAGGGGATTCTTGTCGAAGGTGAATTGGAGGCGCTTGAACTGCCATCCGTCAAGAAATACCTGGGGCCGATTAACGATGGCGGGCTTGGGGAAATCTACGGACCACGCGGACTTGGGAAAACCTGGTTTCGGGATGCTCTGAGCTTGTGCCTTACCAGGGGCCAGGACTTCGGGCCCTTGAAATGTGAAGAGCCTGCCGGTGTTTTAATTCTTGACGGGGAGATGCCACTGCATCTTTTGAAAGAGCGTTTCACGCTTGCCAAACACCTGGGCAAACCACAAAGAGCTCTTGATATTATTTCAAATGAATATCTTTACCGGCTGGGCGGGCCTGTCATTAATCTTTCTAATGTAGAATGGAGGCAGGCGATCCTTGATACCGTCAAGAGGGGCGGGGATCGTTGGGATGTGATCTTTATTGATAACCTGTCCTCTTTCCTCCCCGGTATCAGGGAAAATGATTCTGAGGCCTGGGGACCCATCAACGCTTTTCTTCTTGAACTTCGGTGGATGGGTAAAGCCGTAATATTTATTCACCATGCCGGGAAATCAGGCGACCAGCGCGGAACATCGGGCCGGGAAGATCAACTTGACTTCGTGTGGAAGCTCACTCCCGCACCTGGACACAACCCTGAGGATGGGTGCAATCTTGAGGCGACCTTGACGAAATCACGGTCACTGACCGGAGCCGAAGCCGCGCCATTCACTTTTGCCATTGTACCTCATACTGAGGGTGGTTTGACGTGGGTAACATCCGGCGCCAAGGAATCCCGCCGGGAAATGATAATCGCACTACTGGGGAATGGCGAAAAGCAGAACGAAACCGCCGAAGCCGTTGGCGTATCAAAGGGCTACGTTTCGAGAATCAAGGCCGCTGCTATCCGTGACGGTATCTTGGAAAAGAACGGAACAACCTTCACACCTACTGGCCGGTTACAATATGGAGGGGTCGATATTGATGCAAGTTTACTCTGAAAAAGTTTCCTGTTTACTCCCCTATAGAGGGGAGGGAGTAAACTTTCAGGTTTTTACTGGTAAAGTTTACCACGTAAAAAGGGGATAAATGATTGGACTTATTACATAAAAGGCAGAGCAGTTTACAAGGCTGTTTACAGGTAAACCAGGGAGATGAAACCGCTAAAAAGTTTACTCCCAAAAACG
>JAFDAE010000064.1 GCA_019314005.1 Deltaproteobacteria bacterium
AGTGTGGTGTGGAGTTTGTCCCCGAATTCATCGTAGGCCCACTGAAAATAGTTATAGACTTCCTCTTGACCATTCATTTCCGTCATAAACGACCGATTCCAGGCACAATCGGTAATCAGGACAAGATAAACGATTCTCCCTCTGGCTATTCTCCGAGCTTCTTCGAGCATGAAAGCCAGTGAAAGCGCATCGGACTGTGCCCCTGTGCCGCTATCAGGTAGAGAGATTAGAGCCCGCGCCGCGTCTTTTCTGCCGGTCGCAGGGGTCTTCCGGGGATGATACATCCACTGTACAAGCGGTCCTGATTGGTTTTTACGGTACTCTCCGCTGTGAAAGAGAGCGGCCAAAACCTCGATCCGGCTCATGGCTGTGGCATTCAGCCAGGCACATGCCATATTTTTCAGCATGGCCATTTGATCCTTGTCCAATGATCCCCAGTAATACTGGGCGGCCTCTTTTGTCCGGTTCTTCTAAAATGATGTATCGTTTAAAGATAACCTCGGAGAACAATGCCATGTCCATTCGCGATGGATCGAGTGTTCCGCCGGAACAGATATTTTGTGTTTCGGCAACCTGCTCGACGTTTGGATAAAGTATCCGTTTCAAAGACTGTGTGATGGGCTCAGCCTCACCAACCAGATTCTGATAAGCGGTCTCGTTGTCGGACAGTTCCACGGGACGGTCATAGATGTCACCAGAAGCTTCCTGATTCCCGCCCAGAGGAACGGTTACGGAATGTCCGTCTGTGGGATTGCCCTCTATGGGGCCTTTAGAGAATGATGAATTTTTCAGGGTCCGTTCCACGATCTCGGATCGAATGTCTTCCCAATTCTGACGCTGTCCGCAAGACTGATTCAGAGTCTCATTAAACTGTTTTAAAACCTCTGCAACCGCTTTGACATCCTCGGATTCTTCTCCGTTAGAGTCTTTTGAGGTATCATCAGTGCCCACGTTCATTGATGAAACCATATCCGAAAGAACCTGCTGGATCGGATTCTTGGGGGGAAAAAGAGCCGGCGCCTTCGGTTTATCCAGAGGAGGGATATGATCGGTCATCTCAGGTAGTTTCTTCCTGTTGCTGTAACGGGGCTCCAGATCTTCACCTTCTCCCTGGAGCCGATCTATTTGAGAAATGTTTTGGGTCTCTTCTTCCTCTCTGGGCGGTGGAAGATGAGGCAATAAAGTTCTACAGACATCGATGACCCAGTCTTCACCCAATGCGACGAGCTCATGAGACTTGGTCGTTGGTAAATGTTCAAAATAGATTTCCGAAACTTCCTCCAGTTTGCGAAAGAGGACTCTTGTCACATAGTGAAGATCCAGATCTTTCCAGTCAGGGAGTATGTCTCCATAAAGAATGACGGCTTCAAGAATTTCAGGCACGGACTCGAAACGCAAATCCTGCTGAGAAGCTCCAAATAGTCGATAGACTTCTACGGATGAAAGCTCCTTATAGCGGGCCAGATCTGCCAGCAAAAGCCGTGTCTGAACCTTCTCTGTGACTATTTGAGCCACCGTTTTATATGTTTCCTCGTCTACAGAAACATCATCATGTTTTGCGGGGTTCTCCAGATACTCTTTCAAATGTACCGAGAGAAACCTGTCGCCGGCCCACTCTTTGAATTCAAGAAATGCCGTCAGCCCGATTGCCGCATATACGGCAATGCCGGACGGATAATTCGTATAACACGGCCCTATCTGGGGCTGTACAGCCGATTTGAACTCTTTTGGCAACTCACCTAAAGCGAGCCGGGCCGCAAATTTTTGTGCCTGCTTGCACATGGAGTAGAAAATACGCTGGGCCTGCAATCGTTCCCGGTAATCAAGGTTGGAATTAAAAGCATCGCCGGGGCCTACGCCCTTCCATGAGGTTTTTGTCCGGTGTCCCCGACAGGCATATTCATCGTGGTACTGCCTTGTAATCTGCTTGACTCTTGTTTTCTTTATTTTTCTTTTCAGTGTCCTATTCATCAGAACATACTCCTTAAAAGATTGGCTTCTTCTTCATCTTCAGCCTGAAGACCGAAGATCTCATTGAAAACTGCCATTGCTGTTTTGGAGTCTTCTAAACTGGTATTCCCCAGAATTGTGTAAAAAACGGCGTCACGAAGGCTTAGATGTGGAAGGGCATTCATCATTTTAAGGAGCGCTTCATAGCCGTAAATGGTGGGAACGGTCGCACTTTGCAGATTGCCCTCGAGTCGCTGATGGCGGATCTTTTGTCCCAGTTTTACGATCTTTGGAACAAGCATTCTCAAGTCCTGTTTTAAATGCCATTGTTTGATCAGATTGTGAAGTACCTGCTCTTCCTGTTCCGCAGCCAGGTAGTCCATGGTGATGTTGATCGAAAAACGTCGTTTCAACGCGTCATCCAAGGTTACCAGGGTGTGAATTGAATCGCTCTCGGCCTGGTAGTTGCTGTCACAAACCCAGGCAAACCCCGATGGATCAATGGTTGATCCGTCCGGGAGGCGGACAATTATTTTATCCATCAGGTCCAAAAGCCCTCCCTGGACAGAAGGCGCATGGGCTCTTCCTATTTCCTTAATCCACATAACAAGATGGTGTGTTTTCTTGTACTTATTGCCATCTCTAAACGACTTGATTACGATACTCGGTTCGTCATAGGTCGTTCCTTCTTTCAATGATCTACGTTGATAAAGCTCTCCGGGAGACTCGAAACATGCCATTTCAGCGGTATAAAGCTTAATTGGCTTTTTGTGCGGAAATCCCAAGGATTCGCAGATCAGGAGAAAATTTTCTGGCAGTGCCATGGCTTCAAGAAAAGAACTCTTTGCAGTACCTGTGGGTCCCGAAATGTGTATCAACTCTTTATAAACAATGCTATAAGCATAAACCTCGAGGATAATCTTTGGTAGATAAAGAGAGTTGGCTCTGGGCACCGGTACCAGTTCAATTAGATCCAGAGGACCTGCCTTTCGCAATTCATAAGGTTTGTTGACTCGAAATACGTTTTGACTCATGATTATCTCCTTTCCTGTTAAGAGGTCTTAATCGTAAGGCCGCCATTGACCTTCCTGAAGACCGTCAGATTTTTTCCATTAGGCGCTATGCCGGAACGCAGGAGGTGTCGAAATGCTTGTCCGGCCATGGAACGACCCAGATGAACAAACGAACGTGCTCCGAGCATTGCATTGGCGAGATGGCTGGAGCCCACAACATTCATACCCAGTCCGTCTTCCAGAACGACCTTGCAGATAGGCACGCCGTAACGCTCTGCTGCGGTTTGGATCGCCGTGACAACAGCATTTTCAAAAATCGTGGCCAGCGTCTCATGAGTGAGGTCATCAAAAAGGATCGGTTCACCAATCCGACCTAAGAATGCCGGGGAAAACAGGGATTTGATTTCCTTGATGGCACGAGATTGGACTTCAGTCTGACTCGGTCCTGGTCCAAAGCCAAAACCACGCCGGAGCTTTTCGTCCCGTCCTTCCGGTAGGTTGATCGTGAAAGCGAAAATCAAGTTGGCGCATGAGAAAACAGCCCCTGTGCCGGTTTCAGTCTCTCCCTCTTCAAGGATCTGCAGAAATTCTGCCGCGAGATTCATACGGATATGCGCCGGCGTATGATCCAGATCTCTGACCTCAACCACCACTCCGAGATGATCCTTGGCCGCCTTTTCAAGGACCCCGGACTCATATGAACCCACAATACCCCGACCGGAACCACGCAGTTTCGCATTGGCCGAATAGTGGTCCGCCATGCTTGCGGCATCAATACTTTTTAAGGGAATCCCCAATGCCTTGGCCAGAAGTCTTGCGCTTTCGGACTTTCCCGTACCTGTGGTTCCCTCTGCAAGGTAACAGAGAGGTTCGTGAAGTGAAAAAGTCGAGACCTTGTCTAAAAGCCTTGTGACTAACTGTTCGAGTGCTCTGTTCTGTCCTAGAATTCTGGAATTGAAATACTCGAGCAGTCCGGGATCATCGAGCACCTGAAGGAAATGTTCCTGCACATGCGGCGCCCGTTCGTTTTTGGATCGATTTCCCAGCCCGCTCATGGTTTCCGTGGGTTTCCTCAATTGATCCAGGAATGAAGTTAAGGACGCCGAAGCGCCGGCCATTCCCCTGGATGGGTTACCCAATAATTGGGTCAAGAGCTTGGGAAGCAGACGATATCGGATTGAGGGGCTCTCTTTTGCCAAAACGTCAAGGACATCTTTCACTAGTTTTTGCTCGTCGTTTCGTGACAGGCCCCCATGACGCAGACCCTCAGCCTGCACGGTAAATTGAACCAGGATCTCCATGGGAATGTCCGGAATGCGCCGCACTACTGGCTCCAGGGGATCAGATTTACCGCCCTGGCCTCCGCCGAGTACGGATTGCAAGTCCTCATATGTTCCTGTAAACACAACCGCCTTACCCATGTCGTCAAGGGAAGAGAACAAAGCTCGCACTTCACTGCCCATGTTGTAAAGGTTGGATCCAATGATCAGCCTTTCCGCAGAAACCACGATCGATCCCGGAGCCTTTTTGACCACTTCGAGCAGTGACTTGGGTGTCAATTGTGCAGGTAAGAACCGGCCCAGGCTGGAGCCCTTTTCCTGGAATACGCGTGCCATAACGGCCAGGCTAAAGTCCGTTAGCACGGGATAAGAACTTACCAGTGCAATGGAACATTGTCCTACAACAAAGTCATGGTTTTCCCGGGACCATTTCATGATCTCGGAAAACCCTTTAACAGTATCGACACGGCAGGGAAATACAGCTTTCAAATACTCTGCGTGATTCTTATAGATCTTATCCAGATCCGGATCCGATGAAACTGACGGGATGTGAGCCTGGAGCCTTCTGGCCACGTCATTGAGGATTTCCAATTTTTTCAGCAAGGCATTCTCTCTTGACGGTCCCAGCGGAGTGGCCTCTCCTTGGAATTCAATCCAGATTTCACGATGGCCGGGGTCGCAGATGCGGGGCGGATCAGCTATCTGGAACTCTTTGAAGGCCTCCAGCAGACCTTCTACGAAATTGGAACTTACACGAATTCCAGTCCGAAGTGTCACGAGCTGTACCAGGACCTGAAGCTTATTCCCGGCGGTGATCCGCCCAAAAACCTCCTGAATACCCGGTTTGGTTATTCCCTTCTCCCGCAGGATATGAAAGGACAAACCATCAGGAGAGCGATCCACCGGAGCTGACATAAATTTTCCTGTGAGGTCAGCTACCTGTTCGAGCATTTCCAAAGGGCCGGCTTCTCCCCAGGGATTTTGAACAATCAGATTCGCGTCGTTTTCTTTAGACATCTTTTTTTCTCCTACAACCTTGAGTTTAAAATGCTTCTTATCCGTTGAGTTGTCAGATCCGGAGGCCCTCACAGATACTTACTGCGAAAACTATACCAACGTCTTATTGAAATATCTTAAAAATATTTAATGTACATTAATTCAAAATGTTATAGAGATAACGTAGATGCGCAAGTTGATATGTTTTCTGTTGAAATGGCTCAATGAGCAACTGATGTTGAGATTATATGTTTAGATAATGATATTCTGTTTACAGCTTCACCAAGGAATAAATATTTATTAGTACATCTTGACATTTTAGGTTTTTATATATTAATTGTGACTTATTTCGTATTATCCTTTCGAAGTTGGCTTACAAAGTTTTCCTGTTCAGGAGGAATATCCATGGACAAAAAATCCAAAGAAAAGTCGGATTCTATTGGCGCAATAGGTTTCACGATCAAAAATGATCAGACCCAAAGCGAATACGTGGAACTTGATGTACGCACAGGCGGCAGTTTCAAAGAAATGCTGTCATGTTTGCCTTCACCGAGTGTCTGTGTTGTTGATACCGCTGATTTAGAGACATTGCGATCGATGGAATTCCAGGATGTCATCGTCGACCGCGGTAATAAAGACGGTCCGCAGCCCTTGAAAAGATACCTTCGAAGTCATGAAAAAATTCCGATCCTTGAGGGGACATATAAGTTTGCCGGGAAGGTAAAAAATAGTGTAGAGTCTTTTCTCCGAAATGCCGTAGATGATGATTCTCGCGAGTTAAGTCAGGCCAGTGTTCTGGGGGTTCCCGGAAAGGTCTTTGAAGATCTCGTAAAACAGATGGGACAAAGCGTTGAGGAAAAAGTCAGAGATCAAGAGCCGTCCACACTCTTACTGAGACTGAAAGCGGACCAGGAGGATCCGGATGAACTGAAAAAGGCTTTCATCGGGCGTTCTGAGAATGCACAGCTGGTCCGGCAATATATTCTGAGGGCAGCACAGTCGGAAATTACCGTCTTAATTTTGGGCGATACCGGCACCGGAAAAGAGATTGTCGCACGAAAAATTCATCGATATAGCAGGAGAGGTAACAAGCCTCTTGTAACCGTTAACTGCGCTGCCATTTCCCCCCGGCTTCTTGAATTGGAGCTTTTCGGTTGCGAAAAGGGAATCGTTGAACCCGGTCACCCAGGGAAAAAAGGTCTTTGGGAGGAAGCGGACGGCTCGACTTTGTTTCTTGACGAAATCGGGGATCTTCCCATCGATCACCAGACAAAGATTTTGCGTGCCTTGCAGGAAGGCAAGTTCAAACGTGTTGGGGGCAACGAGGATATTGAAGTGGATGTTCGTATCATCGCGGCCACAAACCGCGATGTTTTTTCCATGACCCAGAGCGATGATTTTCGTGAGGATCTTTATTATCGCTTGAAGGGATTTCCCATCCGAACTTCACCGTTGAGGAAGCATCCAGAGGACATTCCTCTGCTCGCACAAGCATTCTGGATAGAAATTACGGGTGGAAAGGCCAAAGAACTTCCAGCGGATATCCTTAAAAGGCTTAAAGCGCAAAACTGGTCGGGAAATGCAAGGGAACTCAAGCTGGTGTTGAGCAGTCTGCGTACATTATATCCAAACCAAGCGAATTCCGGTGAACTTAAGTTGTTGCACCTGGAAGACGCCTTTTATCAAACAGGACATGAGGATTGTGACCAGAAGCCGTTGCCTTTTATTTTGGAACCAAAGATTATGCGCATAGAGTCGTTAAGCCATCTTAACCGGGTATTTGATGTGCTCTATGCCACCCAGATTGTTGTTTTACCTTTCTCAAAACAGAAAAGGCTTAAACAAGAAACCATAGAAGACCTGCAGACCGCATTGGAGCTCCGAAGGCAGGAACTGGAGATATTTTGCAAACACGACAAACTTTTCAACAAAAAGGCCCTCTTTCTAAAGGTATTTAATATGTTGGGGATGCTTATGGCTTTTCAGACCGAGCTCGATGAAGACCCGGAGAAAGCCCGTCATAACTGGAATTTGGAACTGAGAGAGAAGTTGTATCAAGTAATCTCTGCCGTATCCGAAGAAATTAATCGGATGAAAAATAAGGTTTGAGCGGTAAAAGCTATCCATTATATATTCCCATAGACTTTCCAGGTCGCAATACATATTCAACCTGAATTTTGCACGATCTTTGCTTCCAAAATCCTCGAAATAGCCCACCACTAGTATAGTTTTGATCGATCGGATCGTACAACTCCAACCCAACTCTGAGCGCTAATTCTGCGAAGTTTTTTTTTCACGAACCCTTAGCCCGTGAAATGGTTTGATCAGTGAGTCTTGGTTTGTTGAGATATAGATATGGAATGTATGGATTTGTTGAGATATGGTTGTCGGTGTTGATCCACAGACTGTTTGTCAACATCGTGGAATTGAGCCCTAAGTAATTTAATATATACATTTATCATATTGTTTTAGTATGTTCAAAGACGGCTTGTCGTGTTGGCACGCATCGTGCAAAATTATTAGTAGAATGGATAAGCATCAATCTCAACACATTTTGAATCCCAGGGTTTATTATATGCCATGCCCTCATCAATGCATATTTCATCAGTTTGCTTGGAGCGTGACCTGTTATAACGCGCATCCCGCTTGTACCTTTGAGGGGTAAGAAAATGGTGCTTAGATCAATAAAAGTATTTTTGACAGTTTGTATTATTTTTGTTGGGTTTATCTCTGCGTGTTCTGACAGAGATGAAAAACATAGAGAGGGACGGGACGTACCTTTAAAAAAATATACAAAAAAAGATCCTAATAGAAAAGAGACGCTCGCATTTTATGATGCATTAAAGGAGATTTTTCATAAAGATCACGGGAAAGGCTCAGAAGGTCCTGAGATTTTCATGCATACGCTTAAACCGGAGGATGACAAAAGTATCTATTACAGCATTGGTGACTGTTTTCTGACAGTGTCTGTTGACGTGGATGGTGACCAAAAAAAAGGAAAAGATTTGTCTGCGGTATTTGAAATATAAGGAGTACGAGGATATATATACATCTGTTTCTTTGATTGTGGATGTATTCAAAATTAAAAAGCAGGTGCTGCGTCAGGAACTTAACCGTGGGTTTTTCTTCGAGGAGCGCTTTGTTGGCTTTAAAGACATAGACTTGGACGATAAGGCAGAATTGATTACGAAAGTTCGCCTCAGTCCCGATTGTGCCGACTGTGGTTCATATCGAATCTATTCATTTAAAGAGGAGAGATTTAAACTCGCATTGAACCTATTTGACATTGACCCCAACCATCCTTTCTTAAAAAATGTGGCGGCCAAGCTATCAGATTTCGAAGAGATAATCTTAACAGAATTCAAGAAAAGAACGAAAACCGAGTATCCATGCGGTATTTGCGAGAGCTGTGTAAGGTCAGATCCGTGGGTTGTGGATTCGGATCATGACGGTGATCCGGAGGTTGTCCTTCTGGTAATGCTGGGGCATGATGATTTCCTTAATGACAAGGTTCATTATTTATTTATGGCAGGGTTTACAAAAACCGGAAAAATAAAAAACTACGAAATTCATGGGATCGATTTTGAATGCTGTTACTGGCCTTGGGGTGTGGATATTTTGGGATTCCTCGGAACACAGAATAAACGCACCCATTTGCTGATCAATTATGCCTATACCGGCAACAGCATCCAATCCCCGGTGCTCAGAATTTATGATATAAAGTGGCCTAATACAAATAAAATTGGTGAGTTCGATGGATTTTATGAGCATGCCATTGTGAATCGGTTACGTGACATAGACGGAGACGGAAATACCGAAATTATTTATGTTGAGGACACTTACTGGCCTCCGGGAAAATCCCACGCATATATTGTTCCGATTTACGGTATTGCCGAATATCGGGGAGGCCGGTATGTAGAAGCCAAAGAGAAATTTAAAAGCACTCTTGAAAAGCTTAGTCAATTCAAATAAAGGATGCTTTGATGCTTTTTCGAATAATCAGTGACCACACTTCAAAGATGTGGTATGAGGAAGGTCCCTAAAAGGTGATGGTTATTCAAAATCTAGTAGACTTTAGAAATTAAACCATCTTGGCGGGCTGGCCCGTATTGGCCAACACCGATTTCCAGAAAATTCCATTCTTGGGGACACGCTTCCTGCCTAACACAACCAGTTTTAAAGGGACTAAAACAAATTCGGTCATCCACTGGCTGATCATAAAGTCCGTGTATCCTGACATGGCATTATCCACGGCAAGAATACCCAAGCGTTGTCCAAAAATAACATCCTGGACACTCGGATTTATTGCTCGAATAAGATGTCTGGGTTCGTTAGTAAATACTCTGAAATCTTCCCAGATTTTGACCTGATCTGATGCCATGTCGCGTCGGGAGTTTGACCTTGCACACGGCGACCGTTTGAGATAAATTTATTTATTGCCTTTCGTTCTCCCTCCCCAAGGCGTACATTCGTATCGTCTAAATATCTACATTTGTCATCGTCTTCGGAATTTCTGGGAATAGCCGTTTCTGCCAACAGGATCATTCCGTATGGGCTTTTCCCTTGTTGTCCGGGCTTATATCTTTCCTTGAGTCTATCTTTGATATGCCTGCTTAAAACCTCCATCGAAAAATCTGTCTCAGGAATAAGAACCGCATCGCAAACCCCGCTCGCCAGTGCAGCATGACTTACCACAAAACCTGAGTCCGAACCGAATAACTGCATGATGCAGAGTCTAGGGTTGGAACTTGCTTCTGTATAAAGTTGAAGTATAAATTCCTTGGCTTTTTCTACCGCTGACATGAAACCGAAGGATTGCCAAGCCCACAGGATATCATTATCCATGGTTTTTGGAATCGCGACCACTGAAAACTTTCTATCAATTACTCTTTTTTCCTTCAATTTCAGCATTCGAGTATAAATCATATGCGATGCCCGCATACTCCCATCCCCGCCGATAATGTAAAGTATATCAACATTATCTGCTAATTTGCGTACGATTCGATTCAAGGATGAATCTCGCTTCGCAGGATGATCAAAATCCATTAAAGGATCGTATCGAGATGTTCCTAAAAAAGACCCGCCCTGGTTGGATAATCCTTTTAGGATTTTTATCATCACGGATTCATTGTTTTCTTCTTCTATTAAGGGAATATAATCGCCACGCAACAATCCCTTAAAACCATCACGATAGCCGTACATTTGCAGGGTATATGGCTGCTTCTTTTCTATAGATTTATTTCTATATAAGCAGTGACGTTCTACAATTCCGGTAATCACCGCATTAATACCCGGTGCAATTCCTCCAGATACAAGAATCGCTACGGTAAGTGTTTCTTTCCTCGGATATATCAGCTTTTTCCGGGGGCCTGCCTCAGGAAATGATAACGACAAGGCGTTTAAACAGATCGGCACATCCACATTGTTGGTCCAGCAATGATATTTACTGCGAGCATCAACGATAATTTTTGCATCCTCAGGCCGGTAATCTCCAATTACATCTTCAAGTATCGGATTTTGCTGTAATTCTGCTTCCTCATGGGCTTTAATTTTTTGAACTTCAGGCCATTTTTCAGAGCAGCCCTGTTCGAGTTTTATGGGAGATTCCAACCACCCCCTTCCATCGATATACTCCTGGATGATGTCTTTCTCATAATCGAATGGATATCCAATTGGAAGACCGTCGGACTCTATCCATTTATTTTTGCCTAACAGCCTATCTGTAATATCTTTGGCACAATGGATTGCAGATTCATAGTTGATCGCATGTTTCCCATTTTCTTCCGGGTGATAAGTATTTTTAGCCTTAACTGGCTTAGGATGACCAGCAAACTGAAATAGAACGTCTGGAATATTACCAGCTTCGGGAAGTTTCACAATAGCCGCAATTTTATCAATCTTCACTTTTTCAAATTTTCGGATAAAAGCCAGGGCCTCAAGCATTTGGGTGTTTCCAATTTCTGGGCCCACAAAGAACACGAATTTTGCGCAATTCCTGATTTTGCTTCCGATCTTTTCTCTCCAAATTTCGTCTTTAAATATATTCAAGGCGGTTTCTTCCGACAAATCATTATCTTTACCGATTTGGCGTTCGATTTTTTGTTGTAATGCTTCATCGGCCGAGTAACAATATGTTGTCAGACCTGACTGTTTCTTAAGATAATAGTTTACAAGTCTTACAAACTTTTCGTCCTCAAAATTATAAGAAATAAATGTCTTCATAATATCCTTTCTCCCTTTGCTACCGTCGAATCGCTGTTGATATTTTATTTCCTTGCGATGAGAATACTCTCTAATCGTATTGGGTTCTTTCAGGGGTTGCTTTTGCTTTATTTCTTGATAACACCTGCTAAAATTGACGGTTTCGTAAAAAGTCAGAACTGATTCAGGCGGCAGCTATGAGCATAATTTCACAACTCGCCACGAATTAGTTAAAACGTTTTTCAGGTGACTTAAAGTAGTCATAAAT
>JAFDAE010000364.1 GCA_019314005.1 Deltaproteobacteria bacterium
ATATATTCGGTGATTGGTACTTCGCTAGGAATCCCTACCTGGCGTGGAAGCTTTTACAGGGCAAGGATGCGAAAGCCGCGAATAGTTTCTTCTACGATGTGCCGCGGTGAATTTTGCATCGTCATCCAACAAGCATATACAGTAGCAGAGAGAATGGGGTCAGGTCTGCTCTCGACTCTTGCTAAAAACGATTAAGAGTCAAGAACAGGTCCCGTTGGTCCCGACCGAAATCCGGTTCGGGCAACAGCCCGTGAAGACTTGACCCATGCCCTCCCAAACAAAGCGCTTCCGCTCCGGTTCAAGAACTTCGACACCTGATTCAAGACCACCGGATCCATAGGACCCCCCCCTTTTTTTTTGCGTAGGAGCCTCCCTTTCCCCCTTTTTCTCTCCGAAATAGAATCATGCACACCATTTGTCATAGTGCCCGTATTTTGTCATCAAGATTTAACGTGATGTGTCGATGAATAGCTACAGGACTGACGCCGCGCGGTGTGAATGCATCCCAGGCGGATCAAAATAGAAATAAATGTCTCGATTTGAGTTCTGTCTTTCAGGGGGAGGTTTTTAAAATAGTCACGAATGATGTCAGAAGTACGCTTAACACTAAGAAAATTATTAACCATCGCTTTTGTTCTAATCCCTGTTTTGCTCATAGCTTGTTTGGCCTTTGGTCAGGATGGGCCGGAACCGGAATTTCCTTATCGAAGCTTCCTCCCTTATGAAGCCCATGAGAGAAGTTATCCAATTCAGGCTACCGAAAGGATTCTCAAAGAGCGGGAAACCTTTCTGGGAGTTAGCCTGTGTAATTATCGTGTCGACGAAAACAATATTGCTCCGTACAGGGGGAGAATCGAGGCCGACCGATCAGGATATGTAGTGATTGTGTTGGGGTATCATTATTTGGAAAAGCCCTGGGGACGAATATTTAAAAATGAGTTTCAAAAAAATATCTTAGATCCTCAAAATCGAATACTCTTTCTGGAAATTCAAAACAATAATATTTTGACCGGAGATGATTCCCCTGCTTCCAACCGTGAAATAAGAGAATTCTTGGCAAATTTTCAAGGGAAGGTACGATTGGTCATCGAAGTTCATGAGCATCTTTCAGACGCCTCTGTATTTTGCGGAAACGAGTGGCCGCCTTATTGGTATGACCTTGATAACCGGACGGGCGCTGACCATCGCATCAAGTATACCATACTCGATCCGTGCGTCCCGTGGTTTTGCATTCGTGATTATTTCGCAAACAACCAGCGAATCTGCCTTTCAGAGATGCAGCGTGCTGTCAATGAAACGCTTTGTTATGCAAATAGAATAATCAATGCGGTCTTTGGAAAAAATGGTTATGACGTCTCATATTGAGAGCTTTGCACAACGCGACATTTTTTCGTCAGGCAAGAAAGGCAAAAATTTTAACCGGAGGAATACATTGAGTATTTCGAGGATTAAAATGTGAAGCCTGCCGCCGGATCACGGAAAAATGGCAGTTGTGCAAAGCTCTCATATTGAGATGATCCCTTAGGAAGTCTTTTATAAAAGAGCCTTACGGGACCATCTCGTTTGATTTAGTCAATTGCCCGGGGCCAATAAGGTTACATCGATTCGCCTATTCTGTTTTCTTCCCTCTGCAGTGGTGTTCGGCGCAATAGGTTGTTTCGAGCCAAAACCAATGACGCCAATACGGCTGGCTGCTCCCCCCATTGCTTTTTCTATAAAAAAAGCGACGGATTTAGCCCGTTCCAAAGATAGCTTCTCATTGAATAAGGCGTCCCCCAAGGAATCCGTATGCCCGGCAATTCTAAGGTTACGATGAGGAAACAGTTCTATTGCCTTATTCACCTTGGCCAGCAGTGGATAGTGCTCCTGCTTTAAGGATGCCTTGCCGGAATCAAAATTAAGCCCAAAGAGGGTAATGTTAATATTGCCTGAGGGGTCTACGACCACATTAGCCTCTTCAGCTGTGAACAATGCCCGTATTTTTCTTACTTTTTCCGTCTTTGTCTTCTGCTGCCTGAGTGCGCCTTCAGTCGTCCGCAATTCGGATCTCATTTTCAGCTTGTCCAATTCCGCTTCACGCAATCGCATTTTATAAGCCTGCTCTTGTTCCATCAGCCCCGTTTTTCTTGCCTTCACTTGTAGTAGGGCTTGATTTATTTCGGCAACCGGCTTTTCAAAACCCTCATCAAAGTCGGGTGTCACCCCAAGATGTTCGCCTATTGAGGTTAGTTCTTTTTCTCTGGCGAGGAACATCTGTTCCCAGGTTAGAGTCCCCTCCTCGCCCTTTTTAATTCTATTGGCGATCAACATCGCCTTGCGTGTATAATACTTGCCTTTTTCCACTTCCTCTTTTGCCGTTGTTTCATTGTAACGATCTTGCTCCAGAGTTCTCAGGCTCGCATTCCGGTATTGGATAGCAGTTGAATAGGTTTCCGGAGCTAACTTGTTTGCTCCGAACTTTTCCGCTTCCATGAGCTGGGCGTTCAAATCTCCCACCATGTTTTCCTTGATCGCCATGAGCTCTGCCTGACGGAATTCTACCATAGCCTTTTGCGCATTCTGCCGGGCTTCCTCCATTCCAGCCTTTTCCACGCTTGAGATCGTTCGCAAGAACAACTTATTCCCTCGCTCGTAAGGGTTTAAATCCATCCGCTCCGCACCCGCGGTAATGGCGTCGTCCCGGCTTTTAATGAGGTCAGAAAACTTCATCTGCATTGTGTCGACAAGATCAATAGATTGCTGGGCAAACTGGTCTGCTTTTTTCAAACGGTCCTGAATG
>JAFDAE010000365.1 GCA_019314005.1 Deltaproteobacteria bacterium
CGCCATGCATTGACTTCATCGATAGAGTTTATCCCTTCCAATTTAAGAAGGCCCCCCTTTTTATGGGGCCTGGCCGACACTATCACGTACTTTCCCTTTTTGCCGTCATGATGCTTCAACAAAAGGGAAACCCCCGGCACAAAGGGCTCTATCGATTCGGAATACGAAAAGAGCTTTATTTCTCCTTTTATCCCGTGAGGACCGATAATCCTTCCGATGCAAAGGTCTCTATTCGAGGATCTCAAGGACGGTCCGTTTTTTGATTTTGGCCGATGCGGCGCTCAAAATGGTACGCATAGCTCGTGCCGTGCGTCCTTGTTTACCGATTACCTTTCCCAGATCTTCCTTGGCTACTTTCAACTCCAGCACCGAGGTTTGTTCCCCTTCAATTTCAGAGACTGATACCTGGTCAGGATTGTCCACGAGGGCCTTGGCTATGTGCTCGATCAACTCTTTCATCTGTTCTCCCTCCCGCAAGCATTTCAACTGCAACATTCAGTTACTGAGTAAAGGTAGACTCTATACAAAATCTTATTTAACCGGCGAGGAGTTTGCCTCCGCCACTGGCTGCCCTTTGGAACCGGAATGATTTTTTATAATATTTCTGACAGTCGTTGTGGGTTGGGCTCCTTTTTGAATCCAGTATGCCAGTTTTTCTTCTTTTAGCGTAACAGAAGCAGGATCTGTTAAAGGATTATATGTGCCTATAATCTCAATAAACTTACCATCTCTTGGAGCCTCAGAATCCGCTATGACAATCCGGTAAAAGGGATTTTTCTTTGCTCCGTATCTTGCCAATCTAATTTTTGTAGCCATAAAATGTATTTTCTCCTTATTTTGTAACCTTATTTGTGTCCCTTCAGAAGGGTAGCATCCCCCGCCCCATTTTCGCAAAACCACCTTTATTTAATTTTTTTATCATCTTCAGGGCCTGAGTATAATTTTTCAGAAGTCGATTAACGTTCTGTACACTGGTCCCGCTTCCCCTGGCAATCCGTTTTCGTCGACTCCCGTTAATGATTGTGTAATATTGACGTTCCTTTGGGGTCATGGAGTTGATAATCGCCTCTGTTTTTACCAGTTCCCGATCGTCAACCTTTAAGCCTTTTAATTGTTTCATCTTCCCCATGCCTGGTATCATCCCGAGAATTTGTTCCATGGATCCCATCTTGCGGATCTGAACCATTTGATCTCGGAAGTCTTCCAGAGTAAACTGATTCTTGCGTAATTTCTTTTCAAGAAGCCGTGCCTTTTTTTCATCGATTGAAGTTTGAGCTTTTTCGATGAAGGTAAGGACATCACCCATTCCAAGGATTCTGGACGCCATTCGATCAGGGTGAAAGACTTCCAAGGCATCCAATTTTTCGCCAACACCGATAAATTTGATCGGTTTTTCGGTAATAGTCCGCATAGAGATGGCCGCCCCGCCCCTGGCGTCGCCATCCATCTTTGTAAGAATAATCCCATCTATGTTAAGAGCTTCATTGAACGACTTGGCTACCGTGATTGCATCTTGGCCGGTCATTGCATCGGCTACCAATAAGATTTCAGCCGGTTTGACGGCCTCCCTGATCCGGATCAGTTCACCCATCATGGTCTGATCTATATGTAAACGACCAGCGGTGTCAAGGATGATTGTATTACATCCGTTTCGTACAGCTTCAGTTACTCCATTCCGGCAGATCTCGACCGGATCCATTTCAGGGGTAGAAGCAAAAACTCTTACTCCTAACTGAGCACCTAATGTCTGTAATTGCTCGATGGCCGCCGGTCGATAAATGTCAACCGGCACAAGGTACGGTTGTCGCTGGTCTTTAGAAAGTAATTTCGCCAGCTTGCCTGCTGTTGTGGTCTTGCCGGATCCCTGGAGACCAACCAACATGATCACAGCAGGTTTGTCACCGGGAAAACGAAGTCCGGTGAATGTTTCTCCCATTACCCGGGTCAACTCTTCGTTGACAATCTTAATCATCTGCTGCCCGGGGGTAAGGCTGGCAAGAACCTCCTGACCTATTGCACGATCTTTAACAGCGTTGATAAAATCTTTGACAACCTTATAATGAACGTCGGCCTCCAGGAGGGCCATCTTGACCTCTTTGAGGCCCACCTGAATATTCTCCTCCGAGAGCTTGCCATGCCCCTTGAGCTTTTTGAAAACCAGGTTCAGTTTATCGGTAAGGCTATCAAACATATTTTTATTATAGCATAAAGAGTTCTAGTAAAAAATCAAAATCTATTTTTTTAATATGTAATTTGTATTATGTCAACAAAAATTAACACGTTGGCAAGCAGATGGGCATCGACAAGGAGCCTTTCAAAGCAGAGATCCGATTCTCCGAGTCCATGGATATAGACGAATGTTCCCTCGGGATTTTCGGCTATCGAACGTATTCACTTATCAAGCACCTCTCTCACTTTTCTCAAGAGATCATTTGGGGAAATCGGTTTTTGTATAAGGTTCACCCCTTCTTCAAGAATCCCTTTCCTGTCTATAATATCTGTAGTGTAGCCACTCGCAAAAATGGCCTTGATTTCAGACCTTACTTTCTTTATCTCTTCGTAGGCCATTTTGCCGTCTTTCTTTGGCATTATTACGTCAAGGATAAGAAGATCTATTTTATCGCTATTTTCCTTGAATCTTATGATGGCATCCTCTCCGTCAACCGCCTCTATGACCGTATAACCAAACCGGTCAAGAATGGTTCTTATGAGCTTCCTGACCGCTTCATCGTCTTCTGCCAGAAGAATCGTCTCGGTGCCTCCTCTCGGAGGAGGAAGGATTAAATGTTGTGCCCTTGCCCGGTTCGCTATATACATTGACAATGCCGTTGTGTTGTCTGACTATCCCGTATATTATGGACAGACCAAGCCCAGTGCCCCTTCCCAACTCTTTGGTTGTAAAGAAAGGCTCGAATATTCTTTTCCTTGTGTCTTCATCCATACCCTCGCCCGTATCCGTAACAGACATAAGGGAATACACGCCGGGTTTAACATTATAACCATACGGTTTTATAAACATATCATCCAAGTTTACAAGCTCGGTGTCGACGGTCAACATCCCGCCG
>JAFDAE010000065.1:0-9306 GCA_019314005.1 Deltaproteobacteria bacterium
GCAAAGCCGGTTACAAACGATAGAGGAATGACCCTCTGTGGCGCAGGTATCGAGCTTACTGAAGAGATGATTAATCGCCTGTCCAATATGGAAGTAGCGCGAATCACAGTGGAGGGGCATCCTATAGATACGGGAGAGAGTGTCAAAAGTCTCAGCCAACTGATAGACGAACTTAATGTCCGTTTCAGATATGTGGAAGGAGACCCACTCATGATAAAGATCAAAAACATCTTATTAGAACGTTGCAAGCAAAAGGCCGGAGAAGAATAAGAATGCAAGTCGACAAAGAAGCTGTCAGAAAACGCGTGGAGGCTATGCAAAGTCTCCCTACCCTGCCCGGCATCTTTGATAAAATCAGCCGCTTGATGGAAAATTCCGAGACAGCTGCCGAGGACATTGCAAAGGTGATCTCCTCTGATCAGGCTCTGTCCGCCAAAATTCTTAGGGTTGTAAACTCCGCGTTCTATGGGTTTCCGGGTCGCATCTCAAACGTCACACATGCCCTTATCATATTAGGGTTCGATGTTGTCAAAGGACTTATACTCAGCACCTCGGTTTTTGATATGATGCTTGCCAGGGGATTCGACGGGCTGTGGAAGCACTCTCTCGGGTGTGCCATGGCCGCCGGAGTCATTGCCAGAAAAACAAAGGACCCAAATCCTGAGGAGGTGTCGGTCGCCGGGCTTTTGCACGATATAGGAAAGGTGATCATAAGGATTGAACTTCCGGAAGAATCAGATCTGATAGACACAGTGGCTGCGGAAAAACAAATCTTAACGTATGAGGCGGAGGAAGAAATCCTCGGGTTCAACCATACTACTGTCGGCAAATGGGTTTGTCAAAAATGGAACCTCCCAAACAAGCTCGCAGATCCCATCACCTATCACGACAACCCCGATCTTGCGCGCCTCGCTCGGAAACCGACCGCCATTATCCATGTCGCCAATATCCTTGTCAGAGGGATCGGTTTTGGCTTCCCGGGAGACAATCTGGTCCCTCGAATTGAGCCTAAGGCCTGGAAGGCTCTCAACATCTCCGACTCACTTCTGGTAGAAATCATCGGTGAAATGGACGATAGGCTGGAAGATGCCGAAGATTTCTTTTCAGACGGTGATAATGAGACAGAATGAGACAAGTCAAAAAAAGAGTGCTGATTATAGGCAGCGATTCTCCTGACGCGGATGAGATAAAACAACTCTTAGAAAAGGACACAAAACATTTTATTGTTTATACGGCAGAGTCTTCTCTCCGTGCCCTTGATACGATTTACAGTGAGCCTCCGGACCTTATCATTCTTCATCAGTCATTTGAAACAGGCGATTGGAAGGACCTTTGCCGCAGGATTAAAGCGGATACCGTCTTTAGTCATTTACCGATTGTTCTCGTGTTACAACCGATTGGGCACGACTTTGAAATCGACTGGGACAGTCTTCCGGTTGACGACTATCTTGAACAACCACTAAATCACAAAGAGATACGCTCAAGACTTTCCCTTACCTTTGCTCGAGCAGTAAGGATGAGCGATGCCAATCCCCTGAGTCGCCTTCCCGGCAACCATTCCATTATGAAAGATATACAGGCGCGAATTGATGATGAACGTGTCTTTGCCGTGGGCTATGTGGACCTTGATTATTTCAAGTCGTATAACGACAAATACGGCTTCCTTAGAGGAGACGAGATACTCAAGATGACCGCCCGTCTCCTGACAAACGCCATACGAAACCTCAACTCTCCAGAGGCGTTTGTAGGGCATGTCGGTGGAGATGACTTTGTCTTTATTATCCCTCCTGATAATGTTGATAGTGTATGCAACGAGGTCATAAAAAATTTCGATCTGATCGTAGGCAACTTTTACGATGAGGATGACAGGATACGAGGCTACATCGACTCTACAAATCGCAAAGGGGGAAAAGAGCGTTTTCCTATTATGTCGATTTCGATAGCGGTTGTCACAACCGAATATAGGCCTGTCAAGCATATCGGACAGATTGGCGCAATCGCGGCAGAGATGAAAAAGCGCGTTAAAGCTATGGATGGGAGTTGTTATCTAAAAGACTTGCGAGGTTCAAAGAACGCTAGCTTGTAGGTATAAGTGTCCGCAAGATATCCTCGTTTCCTATAATTCCCACCAGCTTACCTTGATCCACGACCGGCAATGTATGGATGTTCTTGCTCACCATGAGGGTGGCGATCTCTTCAAGACCGGTATCAAGTCCAACCGTTATGGGGTTTAGGGTCATAGCCTCTTCTACAGAAACCGCGGCTATTTTTTTCACTTCCTTTTCTAAGTTCTTGTATGAAGCCAACGGAATAAACCCGTCCAACAAGGTAATAAAGGGGGGTATGGGGAATTTTTCCTGCTGAGCAATTAGATCGCTTTGGCAGATAATCCCTTTCACCTGGCCCTGGCTATCCACCACCGGTAGCCCGTTGACGCGCTTTTCCAACAGCAGTTGGACGGCTTCGACAATGTTTGTTTCCAGAGCAACCGTAATCACCTCTTTTGTCATAATTTCTTTAGCTGTAAGCATGTTCATCACTCCTTTGAGACCTTTGCATAACTGCCATTTCTCCGTGATGCGGCGTCAGGCTTCAAATATTAATCCTCAAAATACCTAATGTATTCCTCCGGTTAAGATTTTCGCCTTCCTTGCCTGACAAAAAAATGTCGCGTTATGCAAAGGTCTCTCCTTTATTAAAAAAACTTTTGCCTTTGATACAATTGATAATACAGCCCCTGTTGAGCGATCAGTTCGTCGTGAGCGCCGACCTCCCTGATGCGGCCTTTATGAAGAACGATAATTCGATCTGCGTGCCGGATGGTAGATAACCGGTGCGCAACCACAATGGCTGTGCGCTTCTGCATCAACCTTAGAGTCGCCTCCTGTATCAAACGTTCGGTCTCAGTGTCTACACTTGAGGTTGCTTCATCAAGAACAAGGACCTCGGGATTGCGTGCAAGGGCTCTGCCAAAGGCTATCAGCTGCCGCTCTCCGCTCGACAGGGTACGTCCCCCTTCCATCAGCACTGTATCAAGACCGTTAGGGAGAGCTTGTATTAACCGGCTAATATTAGAAGCAACAACAATTCCCTCCAGGTGTTCCGGAGTCATACGCGGATTTCCTTCGGTAATATTGTTTCTGATAGTATCGGCAAATAGAAATACATCCTGGGTAATCAATGCAATACGATCCCGGAGCACGGCCTTCGGGATCCGGCGAAGGTCAACCCCGCCGATACTGATCGTTCCCTCGGTCGGATCGTAAAACCGTTCAAGAAGATGGATAAGGGTCGATTTTCCCGCTCCGGTCGGTCCAACAATGGCAACCGTCTCTCCGGGCCGAACAGCAAATGAAATGTTCTTGAGAACAGGGACTCCGTCCATGTAACAAAACGAGACGTTCTCAAAAGAGATCGTGCCCACAGGGCCTTCAACTCCGGCAGGCGCTAGGGGATCGGGAATCTCATCTGAAGTGTCAAAGAGAAGAAAAATTCGTTCAGAGGAGGCCATTGCAGACTGCATCATATTGTATTTTTCAGCAATATCCCGAATAGGCCTGAAAAACATTTTCATGTAAGATATGAATGCCACAAGAGCCCCCAGACTGAGGTCCTGGGCAAGCACACGCGCCCCGCCATACCATATAATCAAGGCTGTGGTGACAACGCCCAATAGTTCAATAACCGGCATGAATACCGCGAATATATTGACCTGCCGCATTTCGGTCAAATAGTTTTGGTGGTTGAGCCTGCTAAAGCGCTTATAATTTTTCACCTCCTGCAGAAACAATTGGATGACGCTGATACCATCGATCGTTTCCTGAAGCCGTGTATTGATCTGTGCTATCTTAACTCGAAGTTCTCGAAAAACGTCTCGCGCCAAGCGACTGAAGTATGAAGTAGTTAAAAAAATAAGAGGGAGCATCAGAAAACAGATCAACGCAAGTTGCCAGTGAATGACAAGCAGCGCTGTTATGATTCCGATCAGCATGAAGATATCCTTGAAGAAGACCGTGATAATCGATGTCAATAGTTCATGGAGGTTTTGAACATCGTTGGTAACGCGGGTGACCAGGCGGCCGACCGGATTCTTGGTAAAGAACTCTAGGGAACGACGTTGAAGATGGTTAAACAGGCTTGTCCTCAGATCATGGATAATGGATTGCCCAGCGTATTCCATTATGATTACATGGCCGAAGCTGAAAATGAAATGGCACACAATAATAGCGACAAATATCAGGGCAATCCGGGCAACACCGGCATAATCCCTCCCTCGGAGATCCGCCAGGTCGGCTTTGCTCAGTTTGGAAAGCTCTTGATAAGGAATTCGCGCAAACGGATCGTGGATTTCAAAAACCGAGGGGTATTGCTTAACTACCTTTTCAACCTCCGGGAGGCGCATGTCAACCACATAAAAGCGCTGTTGTTTTTCAGCTTCCACCCCCTCCTTAGGAATGTCCTGAACAATGTACCGATCAATCGCTATTTTGGTCAAATATGGAAGGGTGAGGTCCAGGGCAGTGATAGCTGTTGTCAAAACGATGGAAAGCAAAAAGAGGCGCCGGTAAGAAGAAATATATGTAAAGAGTCTTTTCAGCAATCCTACATCATATGGCTTGCCAAGTTGATCCTCTTCAAAATATCCGTAGTTAATTCTCATATTCCAACTCTTCTTCTATCTCCTGCCAGCGATACATATTGCTGTAAAATCCTTCCCGGCTCATCAGTTCTTCATGGGTTCCGGAGTCAGTGATTCGACCCTCTTCAAGCACTATAATCAAATCGGCATGGCGAACGTGGTTTAGTCTATGAGAGACCATTACTGTTGTCAGTTTTGGAGAAAGATTCCTTATAGAGGCAAGAATGGCCGCGGCAGTATCGGTATCCACCTGGCTCAGGGAGTCATCGAGGACCATAATAGGCGCTGACACAAGAAAAGCCCTTGCCAGGGCAAGACGCTGCCGTTGTCCGCCTGAAAGCGTAACCCCTTTTTCGCCGATTAGTGTATCAAATCGATCAGTGAACCCCATAATAGTTTCATAAAAGCCGGCTGCGCGAGCAGCTTTTATAATCTCTTCCTCTGAAGCATCGTCTCTGCCGAAACAGAGGTTCTCACGGACAGTTCCGGAAAAAAGAAAGGCATCCTGCGGGACTACTACTGTGTGGGATCGGAGTGTATGAAGCGATATCTTGCGCACATCAATTCCGTCGATCAGGATACGCCCACTCGTTGTGTCTACAAGTCTCGGGATAAGGTGACAAAGCGTGGTCTTACCGCTCCCCGTGGGTCCCACCACTCCGAGAGTCCGGCCTGATTCCAGTGAAAAGGCAATGTTGGAAAGTACGTACGGCATATCCTGATTATACCTGAAACTTACCTCATCAAAGACTATATCTCCCTTAAGGGTTTCAGCAGTGCAAGGTTCTTCGGGGCTTTGGATATCAGACTTTGTTTCAAGAACTGCGTTTATCCTGTCTAAAGACGCCGCCCCCCGTTGTATCAGATTTACGACCCATCCCATAGCCATCATGGGCCATGTGAGAAGGCCCAGGTAACTTATGAAGGCAACGAAATCACCAGGCGTAATGGTAAAGGTGATAGTCTGCCGCCCCCCCAGATAGAGCACTATGGCCACACTCATACTGGAAAAAAACATCATGCCTGGAGAAATAAAGCCGGTAAGCCTGACCAGCCGCAGATTTTTTGCCAGATAGTCTCTCGAAACATCAGAAAGTCTCTTCGCTTGCATCGCCTCGCGATTATACGCCTTAATTACGCGGATGCCGGCGAAACATTCTCGTGCGACCTCGGTCATATCAGAAAATGAGGCCTGCACCTCTTTGTATCGACGGTGCATCCTCCGGCTCAAAACCCGGGTAAAGAAAACAATTATAGGCATGGGCAAGAGCGCAAAGAGCGTCAGTGTAACATTGATGTAGAGCATAAATCCTATAGTGGCGATACCCAAAACCACGGCATCCATGAGCGCCACCATTCCCATGCCCACAGCCATCCGCACGTTCTGTATATCATTGGTGGAGCGGGCCATCAGGTCACCGGTTTTGGTTTGGTCAAAATAGGCCGGGGAAAGTGTCTGTATATGGGAAAAGAGCTGGTTTCTTAAGCCCTCCTCTACCCTCCGTGAGGTTCCCAGGAGACAGCGTCGCCAGACAAAGCGAAACAGTCCGATCAAGAGAGCTATTCCGACAATGTAAAAGGCATAACGAAGCAGTCCCGGAGCTGCTACAATACCGATTGTGAGATCATCAACCGCCCATTTGATAATGCGGGGGATAAGGAGCTGAAGGACGTCAACGAGGAGGAGAGAAAAAAGGCCGACTGCAATAATAGCCTTGTGTTCTACAAAGGAGGATTTGAGAAGGCGATATGATTTCATACCAGGGGCCCCAATCGGGGGGAAATCGAAGCATGATAGTGACCGATCTTCCAAATAGCGGTGTTATTCCGGTTCCTTGTTATGTTCGATTTTATCAAGGCAGGGATGATTTTTATAGACAAGTTGCTCCTTTTTCTTACAATAAAGAGCTTGAAATGTACGGCACGAACCAGACCCGTCGACTGACCCCTCTTCAGGCCATGACGCATGCGCACATCGCATATCACAGAACTGCAATTATTTACTCCTTGAGACCTTTGCAAAGGTCTCTTCATCAATACTTACTCTAACATTTCCTTTAAGATGTGATCCCACCACGTCACAGGACCTGTATTGAACTCCTCAAACTCAATGCCTATCATGTATGTTTGTCCAACCTGTTTAATCCAAGCGACCCTCCCCTTTGTCCTGATCGGGACGTGAGAATGGACGATTATATCCAAGAGAGTCCCTATCTCCCACGACTCACTGCATTTAATCATCAGGCCGCCGGGGCTTGCATTGTATACGAACTCTTTTATAAATTTCTTGCCATCAGAGAGAGTGATATACAAGAGGCTGTACCCCCGGTGATATCCCCTCTTTTCTTCGTCCATGGACAACGCTCCTTTTGCTGATAAGGAAAGGCATTAGTATGTTAGAGTATAGATCATAGCGAGATGTTATTCAAGCTTTTCATATAGCTTTCTTTCATATGGCAGTTATGCAAAGGTCTCATAATGCGAGCGCGCGTTTAAACGCCGCTGCGTGGATCTTGCCTGCAAAATGCACCGGACTTTTCCCGTAAATCGGATCCCAGCCCGAAGGGTCCGCTACACAGAAGAGTTGTGCTTCAAGACCAATACGCACCGCGGCTTCCTCCGTGGTCAGCCCCACCACACGTGTTGCTGCATCCCAGGTGGCGCCGCAAGGGGCCCCTCGCAGTATCGTAACACGGTCCACCCTTCCGTCAGCGACCTCTACAGTAAATTCCGGCGAACCAAATCGTTCTCCGTAGCGGCCCAGGCAGACCTGCCTGGCAAGACCGCATCAGGTCGGAGGAGTCAGAACTCCTTTCATTGGCGTTTTTTTCCCTGAGGCGACCACGGGAATATTTCTTTCGCGGCATGCAATAGCAAGGTCATGAGACAGGTCTGGATGTTTCAAAAAATCGAGAACGAGATCTGCCCGGATCTCACGGGGCAAATAGAGTGTTGTATCGTCCACAACATGTGGCAACGATATGTCAATCGATATAATTTCCAGGCCAAACAGGTCCCCCCCATATTTTTTAATACCCCGTATCTTTTTTTCGCCGCTCCTGTTTTGTTGAAAAACAAGAATTTTTTGGGGGACGTGCGCTTGTTCCTGCACAAAGCTATTGCAATGCATTGTCTTCCTTATGTTATTCATAATCCGCATTATATACGTACCTGGCTGCGGAAGTCCATATTTTTCTCATTTTCAAAATGTTACTTCTGATACGTTTTTCGTATATATTCTACGGGATTGGTCATCAACCTCGATCTTACACTGAAACAGGAAGAATATCAGGCAGAGGAGTTGGAAGACTGGTCAAAGGACATATAGGAGCTTTATCGATTAAGGTTCCAGTCGTAGTAAATGTACTCAAACTTAAGCGATTCGGCGTTGTTCCGGATGAATTGCCGGGATTCTGTGTCATGCAGATAGTCATAAAGGAAATCCACAACGCCGCGTCGTCCGCCAAAGTCGGGTTCATACCAGCGGAAGATCTCAGATAAGAGTATCTTGTTCTCTTCAGGAAGGACGATCACTTCTGAAGAATTTACGAAGCTCCCGGCAGCATCCTCAAGCTGGTCATAAATCGTAGCTGCGTCATAACAGTCGATAGGAGCACAGGACCGAGAGCCGCACACCAGGGTGAAGTGAATACGGGGATCCACAGGCTTGAGCATAAAGGACTTGCGAGGGTTTCCGGGACCAAATTGTCGTAGCGGACTAAACCAGGGGCGAGTGTTAGCGCGCAGGATCCCGTGTTCGATGTCGTCGGCGGAGAAAAGGTAACCCCCGATACCGTACTTCACGCGCCTAAAGAAGCGAGGGATTTCCTGAACCGATTGAGTAATGCCGAGAGACGCAATACCGTCGACCACAATACTGTTATAAAGGTTCACCCAAAAGGCCAGCTTTTGCCGACGTCCTACGAGACGGGACAGACGGAATCCCCGTAAACCATTGGTAAGAATTCGGTAGTCCTGGTACTCGGCAGACTCTCGGAGCGCCTGGTAGTCTACCCGGCCCCTCGTGGTATCGTAAAAGGAGTTCCGCAATGCCCGAATGGCCCGCATGAGAGCGCCCGCAAGGTTGTCGGGTGCGATATCAGGCATTATGTTTCCCTTGTTTAAGACCACATCAGAGGTGAAGAGACCGCGCACCTTGGCGGTTACCCGCCTCGATATTTTCTCGCTTTCGTAAAATTCATGCACCAGGTCGATAAACAGGGCTGCCGTCCAGCTGAAGTTGTCGCTTCCGTATCCCGTGCCATCGAAGGAATCAAAGTACTCGTGAAAGCCGAAGCGTATAGGGAGCTGTAAGAGATCCTTTTGCAGAGAGTCGGCCTTCAGGGTATATCCGTAGCGGCGGAGGCCCTGGGCGAGCATCCAGTTGATATTGAGCCATACGGGTCCGCGCCAGTAGTTGGCGCGGTCAAAATCCCGGCTCTGGGTGTCGTAGTTAGGAACAGTGAAACAGTTGCCTTGGTTAAGGGCACAAAATGAGGCAGAATCAAGATGCTGGTAGAGGCTTTCGGCCTGCTCGCGGCTTGCCGCTCCGGCAAAGAGCGGCAGAAAACCTGCGGCGGTATCTACCTCGATGGTGTCATCGGCCACCAGGTCGTATGCATCAAATATTTTATGTTCGGGGTGCCACAGCTTTCGCCGCATGGATG
>JAFDAE010000065.1:9313-12334 GCA_019314005.1 Deltaproteobacteria bacterium
TGCATAGCACCGAGTTAAAGAGCGGGTCTTGGACGAGAAATGGGCATGATTCTCGAATACTGTATTCGTCATAGTTACGCCGTCGAAACAGATCCACCAGGTAAATGTATCGGTCGTAGTTCTCGTCGGTTGGGCGCATACTCGGGTCTACTCCGTGCTCAAGGTCTTTGCGTTGATATGGGGGCATTGTGGCCCGGTCAATCGCTATCCGCTGGAGGGGAAGATCCCACGTTGGCGAGTTGTCGATACCCGACTCCCAGGGATGACGTATATAGACAAGCCCTTCGTTGTTGGGGTCTCGCTCCCGATATAGATACTCGTGTAGAGCTATCAGCTTGGGATAGATACGCTCCAGAAAAGGGAGTATGTTACGGGGGCGCCTGGAGTTGCGGTAGATTTTATCCACCGCTATAGCGTGAATTGGGGGCATGGTAACGCCTGACGTCAGCGTGCCGGCCGGGGCGTTGGGGGACCGTTCGGTCTGCCAGAAGTCAGGCTCCGGGAAGTAGTGCCCAAGTGCGTTGGGATTGAAGACAATTTGCGGCAGCATGCCGTTTCGCCACTGGGCGCCGAAGAAAGTTTCGATCTCCATGGTTGCTCGCTCAATGTCATAGTGAGAGCGACCTATAGCAATGAATCCCGAATCCCAATTCCACTGGTGTGGATAAAGTGAAGGAGCAGGTTTGGTAGATGATCCCATCCAGTTCTGATCTAAAATGCGCTTGGCCTTTTCCACGTAGGCAGTAAAAATGCGAGGCACACAACCTCCTAATATGGATCAAAGGGAGACCTTTATGTCGCGACCTTCGCAGCGAGAGTTGCTGTCAGGCCATCTCCATAAAGCACTGCGGATCTCGTTCTTCAAACATGTCCAAGCCGTGGCCATGGGCAATCGAAAGGCAGCCGCCACATACCGGACGGATGGCACAGGAACGACATGTATTACACCCTTGGCGGTAACGACGAGCTATATCGGACTCATAGATATCAGCGATGCTTTGATCCAGTACGTTTCCAATAAGAGAGGGAAACTTCCTACAGGCGTGGGCTTCTCCGTCCGGCAGGACTGCCATAAAGTTGAACGCCGCTCCACATCCATAGCCGGTACACCCGCCAAAGAGTTCCCTTCCCTTTTGGTGAAGCAATATATTGATGAGGTTGTCCTTGAAACCAATGATAGGATTGTTCTCCGATGCCGCTACGTACGCCTCCAGAAAGGCGGCATACTTTTCGCGTGTGGGAAGTTGAAGATTTGCCCCCTCTCCGACCGGAGAGAGACGGTTGAAGGTAAAGTCATCGGCTAACCCTCTAAGCCTCTCGGTAAGAGGGAGTACCTGATCAATGTTGTCTCTCGTGAGGGTGAGCATCACTGTAGAGTAGATGTCAAGTTCCCGGAGCACCGCAAGAAATTCGATCACTCGCGCGAAATGCCCTGGGCCGCGTATGGTATCGTTGTGTTCCGGCAAGCCTTCCAGGCTCACCTGAAAAAACGTAAGCTTCTGGATCGCAAGCAGCTCTTCCATACGTTCCCTGGGTGTGGGATTTCCAAGAATCGAGATGGAGAAACCACGTTCTGACGCAGCGCGATACAGTTCAGAAAAATGTGGATAGAGGAGCGGATTGCCACCGGTAACGGAGACATGTTTTCGAACATATTGACTCAGGCAAAAAGAACGTAGGTCGTCAAGAATACCGACAGCCCGGTCCAGGCTAAGGCTGGATCGCCTGCTCCTATCATAACAGTGTTTACAGTGAAGATCGCAGGCCTGGGTCACATGCCACTGAAGAGTAAATGAGGATGCGGACAAGAAGTGCTCAGGGGTGTTCTGTCCCAGAGGGAAACTATCAGAATCGCGCCGTATGCGTGATGGGGGTGCGAGCAGAATGCCCCTATGGACTGCACGATCAATCGCGGCATCGACGGAGCCGATCGGGACTTCACCTGACGCTGCCGCTTCCGCCGGGTCAACCTCCTCGATTACCATCTTGAGTACAAGAAGATCCTCCTCCGTGGCAGCTTTGGTCTCTGTCTTGCCGGATCCAGAGTCCCGCCAGACGAGCAATAATTCCTCGCCTGGGATAGGCATAGTAGGAGAATCGTCGTTCTCAGCAGTGAGAAGGGAGGAAAGTTTCCAGGAAAGCGTGAGCAGTACAAGTGTGGGATTAACCTGAAGTTGCTCGAGTTCTCGGGGAATTGCAATCTCGCCGGCTGCTGCTTTGTAGCGGGCCCACTCCACACGTGCAAGGTCGGGCAGAAAAGCGGGCAAACCAATCGCGCCCGACTGACCCGCAAGTCTATCGGCCACCCTGTCAAACTCCGCGGATTCGTCACACCCCGCAATGAGCTGACTCCAGGCTTTAGGCTCTAAAATAGAGCGGCATTTGGGGTAAATCTCTTCGAGTTTCAGATGCACACCCTAATACCGATCAGCTGCAAGAACTCTTCCCGCAGGAAGACCCTCCACATGAACTCTTGCCCTTGTCCTCATCGGTTTGGGTCTTACCACTGCACGATGACCCGCTGCAACTCGTCTGCGTCTTCTCGTCCGGGGTAGAGCATCCGATGGTCGGAAGTGAAGCGCCGGCAATCAGCCCGGCAATACTAAACCCTGCCAAGATCTTCTTAAGTTTCTTTAAGTCCATCGTCGCCTCCTTATTAAAGTAGTATTCAAGAGATTCTCAAAGAAAATTTGATTATGAGGGGTTATCACGGTTAACTGCCCGTGGTTCGTCCAAGGGAAAGATGGTTGAATTGTCTTGTATTAAACGGGAATTTCTCTGTAGGATGATTGAATAAACTTATATTACCATAAAAAAACAAATGCTGTAAAGCTAAATTTAAACAAATTAAAAGATAAACGTCGAACGTCGAACGTCGAATGAAAAACGAATATCCAATACCGATTAAAAGATGAACGTCCAACATCGAACATTGAACGTCGAACGTCGAATAATGATGTCGCTCCGCTCCTCTTTTTCAGCCTGTTTCTTCATCTTTTCCCATTCAACATTCGATGTTGG
>JAFDAE010000366.1 GCA_019314005.1 Deltaproteobacteria bacterium
TTATTATTTCGTTTCATTTTTCCCATTTTCTTTCTATTAGCGCTCCAGTGGCTATTGGTGAAACCGGCAGATGGTTCTGGAACTAAAGTCTTCATAGAACCTTTTCGCGCAAGTCCGGATCAAGTATTGGTTCTTTACAATGCAGATTGGCTGAAAGATGTAGACGGGTCTGAATCTGGTCAGGATTCAAAGGAGGTTGCCGAATATTATGTCAGGATGCATACTGATCCGATTACAGGGGGAAAGCCGTATCTGTTAGGCCTGAAATGCGTGCATCGAGAGAAACACTTGAACCAGTGGGTTATCAGGGAAAAAAGTCAGGACAACAAAAACGGTATCGTTTTTGCCGGAAAGGGCAGGGGGCCAGAGCTCGGAGAGTGGGCCAGGGATTCAAGGCGTGTGGAAATTGTTATCGATTCCGGTAAGGTGTTAATTGACTGGGATTCTGTGGAAATTTGGTGCCGATCTGATCAAAACGGAGAAAAAAAGCTTGTTTTGCCTATGGTCTCAGGTATTCCCCGGAAAAAAGGGAGAAAATTTGTCTATCCCGATATTGAAGAAGATAAGGGTCGATGTTACCGTTTTGATGCACACGAGCTATTCAAGGGAACGGTCTGGGTGATATTTAAGGCAAAGAACAGGTCAGGCAAACTTGTTCGAAACTTAAAACTAAAATATTACGATCGAGATGATTTTAGATTTTCATTACGGGGACAGGACGGAATTGTCGATGAGAAACATTTTCAGGAAGATGTCGCCATTCCGGTCAAGCATTTTCTTGAAGATCGTGCCAACGCTCTTCCTGACGGAACACTCTTAAAGGATCATATACTGTATATTGTAGTTTGCCATGGTCTGCCTTTTTCCTGCGAAGGTCTGTTGGGAATCGAAAGAGGTGTAGATTCAAGCCCTGGAAATCATGGAGACCTGGGTTCTCTGGAGCAGCGACTCCAGACCCTGTTTTACGACTGGGTTCACAAAATTGTTCCGCCGGTAATTTCAATGTATATGTCCGGAGGCCCTGATTCAAATAAAGGGGTCAGAAACTACCGCATTACGAATGCCATGCGCTATTGTCAGGTTGGCAGGAGGTGGAATCCCTACATGCACCCGGATGCCTATTCATTTCTTACCAGGAAAAAAGAGACTCGATTTATTAATATCCCGCCTTTCCCGGAAGTCAGGAAAAAGATTCCGCCTTATTTGTTTGCATATGGTGTGAGCCGCATTGACGGAAAGGGCCCGAGAGAGGCCAGGCGCCTTATCGACTATTCTCTCTATGCGTCTAAATTTCTCAGGCCTGAAATGGACAGTTTCATTCGGGAGCGTTTAAAAAAAGAGAATAAAGTTAAGATTAAAGATCTTCCTGAAAGACTCAAAAAAGCAGAGCGGGAAAACAAATGGGGATCTGATGAACAGGAGTGTCTTGGTTTCAGGGTAATTTCCTCACGTAAGAGGCAGGGAATCCTGCAGGGAATACCCTTTTTAGGGCGTCCTCCGGAAAATGCCGTCTATGGAATCGGAGAATCAAAAGATAAGGGTAATCGCAACTATTCGGGATTCTATCCCGGAGGGATGGATTTTACTGTTCACAGCTCAAACGGCTGGAATATGGGCCGTTCTTCGCCCATCTGGCGGCAAGTAGATCGGGGGGTAACTATGAGCGCCTGCGGTGGCCCGGCATATGGTGGCGGGCCCCACATTACCAATGCTACCTTCTGGGACAATCGTATACTCCTGCGGTACCTTTTTCGGGGTCGGGATCTGGGGGAGTGTTTTCTGCTTTCCACTTATTATATAAACTGGTCCACTTCGCTTTTGGGAGACCCTCTTTTGCATCCTGATCTTTTAGAGACAGTTTTGGATGATACGCCGCCAAGGGTGGCCGGAAAAGAAAGTATAAAAATTAAATTAGCCGAAAGCTCAAAGCCGAAAGCTCAAAGCGAAAAAGGAAATTCCCATACTATTAAACCTGCGATGGGTAAGTATTCGGGAACTATGACAATTCCTGTTATCTCGACAATGCTTAATCCTGAGGCAGCCAGGCTTAGTGTTTTTTATTCAAAAGAAGGTGAAGATATTGAGCAGGTCAGCCACTGGCCGATTTATTCCACCCAGCCTTATGTGATATTGCGGAATCTTGAACCCGATGCTACCTATGTCTACCGGCCTGTGCTTACAGATCCTTATGGAAACAGCGCGGATCTGACGAAAGATTTCGGGCGGCTTTCTTTTCGGACCGGTTCTATAAATGACGAAAAAACTTCACCGCCAAGAGCGCCAAGGGTTGCTAAGAAAAGAAGCAAAGGCTGGGAAATAGATCTCCTCAGGCTGACTAAATTGTCTGAACATGGAACGATCGAAGTCGAATTTATTGCAGGCGAGAACGGTCTCATGCCGTCTATTGTTTCCGAAAACCTGAATCTTAAGATTAGCCAGGGTTCGAACGGTCAAATTGGGGTTTTCATGCAAATAGGCGGTCCTTCCCAGAAATGGCATCTGAAATCACCACTGCAAAAAGGAGAAAAAGCAGCTCTTATTTTTCGCTGGCGCCGTTTTCCCCTTACGCGTGAGCTGTTATTACAGGCAAAAGACGGTACAGAGTTCACTCTGGCTGCCGATGTCAGAACACCGTGGGAGAAAAAGAAGTTGAGAGGCTCAATCATGATCAAAGAGCGCAATCAGGTGAAAATACTTTCTGCAAAAATCCGGGACGACGCACTTCCTGCATCATCGGAGGCATGCAGAATCACGGTTCTTCCTGTTGACGAAGCGG
>JAFDAE010000367.1 GCA_019314005.1 Deltaproteobacteria bacterium
TCGGATCTTCTCTGCCTGCAGAAGATGAGGCCCGCGCTGTTGAATTGTCTTTGATTGGATTTGTGTCATTGGCTTGAAAAACCGGCACGTAAGTGCCTTTGGGTATGAGAATCCGAATAGCATCCTGACGACCTTGATGTTGATAGTAATGAGCCAGGGCACGGCGTACACGTCTGGCTTCTACACGGACAATGGGATTTTCTGTAGGGTCAAAATCCGGACGGCGCCCCAGCGCTTCGGTCCCGATGGTGTACTGCTTGATTTGATCCTGACGGCCGGCCACGGTTTTTTCTACTACAAACCGCAGGAAACGGTGGATCTGCCGGGCTCTTGCGAATTTGGGGCTCGATAGAATCCGATCCAACTCTTTCCGGATAGCCTGAGAAGAGAACCGCGTGCTTTGGCTCCCCGTGGTTGCCGGTTCAGGATACAGTTTGGAAGAACCCATCAGGAGATATCCTTGCTTCGCTCAAGGCAGTAACGAGAAAAACCTGTTTGTTACGTAACGATCAGGTAACATGTTACCTACATGTTACTTCTCATTTCCCGCAAACTTCCGTAATGTAATATAAAAATCCGTAGTATAAATTGGCATCCTTCATTCACCTGTTTACACTTTTTTCTAAAAAGCGTGTATTATCGAATTGAATGCTGATGTTGAAACTGAAAACTGGAAATTTGAAATTAGGTAACACATCTACATCTTTGTGTTTTTTCCAATTTCCAATTTCACTGCCAAAATACAAATCACCAAAGTGTAAACTACTTTTGACCTGTCGTGAAGGATACCTATAAATTTTTTGTATTAAAGTACAAATTCCAAAAAAAATCTATCTTTATATCTTTATCCATATGATGGGGGATGGCGGCCATTATGGATAAGAACTTGCTTTTTGATGGGGCAAGTATAGGAAAAATGGAGTTGTGTGTCAATAGATAGAAAAGGAGCTACAATATGTGGTGGTTCGAGTGTATCGTATTGAGTGGGGGCTTATGAGAATGCCGGGGTGGTAGAGCCGGATCCGTTCAAGGACTGAAATTGTGTGAGATTGCGTCTATTTTTGGCGGTTTTGGAACAAACCGGTCCGTTTTGATCCCAGCCTCTGTTTTGAAACGGCCAGCCTTAAAAAGCCGGTGGATATATGGTGTCGGCACAGGGGAAATCGTCGAATGGCGGGATTTGAGAATCCGAATAATCTATGTGAAGTTCTCCGGATGGTCCATTGGCACTGGGTGGAGGTTTGGGTTTGACAAACCACAAACCGAGATGGTTATAATTTTTTTGAAAGGGAAGGAGTGGAAAATGTTCAAGAGAAGATTCAAATTGAATAGGTTTCAAAGAAGGAAATGGATACTGATTGGTGCTTTTCTTCTGGTAGCATCTCTAGCATGGGCACAAACGCCACAAGTTTCGAGTTTTGGAGAATACAGTGGTTTTTCCCAAGAAATCTACGATGGATATCAACGAACCTCACAATATATCTCTGTCCGGGACGGTACCCGTCTGGCTGCAGATATTTTTAGACCCACTCTAGGTGGTAATGTGGCTGCAGAACCATTACCAGTAGTTTGGGCGCACGAGCGGTACCAGCGGGCTTACATTAAAGGAGACCCCCCCTATGTCGCCCATAAACTCATGAAAGAGCCCTGGTTGGAAACATTGGTCAAGTATGGGTACGTGGTAGCCGTTGTTGATGCACGAGGTTCAGGTGCATCATTTGGGACACGTCATGGTCCGTTCAGTCCGATTGAGTCCCAGGATGCATTTGACATCATGGATTGGTTTACACAGCAAACGTGGTGCAATGGGAGGATCGGTATGTTTGGAAGTTCGTACCTCGGAACATCCCAATACATGGCGGCCTCTGCTGAACATCCTAATTTATTTGCCATTTTTCCTGATGTGGGACTTACAGATCTCTACCAATTTGCCTATGCTGGTGGTGTATATAAAGAAAACTTTATGGGAGAATGGGGTGGTCTAACAGAATATTTGGATTTAAACAAACGCCCTGTGGCACGGGTCGATGAGGACGAAGCTGGCCTATTATTGGAGGAGGCATTAGAACAACATCAGACAAATGGTTGGGTGCAAAATTTCTTTCATTCCATTCCGTACCGGGACAGTTGGGATGAAGGATCCAACGGTGTTTTGTGGCATCTAAACAGCCCGATTTCATACATCAACAACATCGAAAACAAGAATGTGGCCATCTATCACTGGTCAGGATGGTTTGACGCATGGCCAAGGGATCAGTTGGTTATGTTCTTGAACCTACAAATTCCACAACGGATTACTATTGGACCTTGGTGTCACAAAGAAGGTCGACAAAGCCCTGAATATCTCATTGAACACTTACGCTGGTATGACTATTGGCTCAAGAATATCGATAATGGGGTAATGAACGAAAATCCCATCTTCTACGGAACCATTGGCGCATTTGAGAATAGCCAGTGGCAATCAAGCTCTGATTGGCCAGTAAGCGGCACAACCATGGTCAAATATTACTTTGATAAAGGGCCGACAGGCAGTGTAAATTCGATAAATGATGGGAGCCTCACTACCAACAAGCCAAATGAGTTATCACAAAAAGATGATTACACTATTGATTACACGACCACAACCGGTCCAGTCACCCGGTGGACGAACCTATATCCTGAATCTTCTTTGCAGCTCAAAACCCTATCCTTAACCCTTTGATTTTATGGATTTTTTTAAAATAGTTAGTGTAGTGATATAATTATTATTAAATTTGCTTGATATTATTGA
>JAFDAE010000368.1 GCA_019314005.1 Deltaproteobacteria bacterium
TTTTGATACGGTACGCTTCAAGAGTCTGAACAAATTTCCTGGGAACACCGCTTAAAACCGTTACAAGCGAAGTCTGCGATGCCACCAGCACGGAGAGGAGTTTCCCCAGAAGAACTTCCCTGCTCGGTAATTCGGACAGGGCTCTTATCTGTTCTCCCGTCAGGAATTTGCCATCCATCATACCGATTTTAAGTTCCAGTTCTTCATTTTTCCTGGCAAAATCAACCAGCGCTTTCGTCGGCTTGACAACATCCCCGAAATCCATCACCAGCGCCACTGGACCCTTCAGATATTCGTCGAACAAACTAAAATCAGTATCCTTCGATGCGATTTTAAAGAGCGTGTTTTTAATTACCCTAAACTCCGCATCCGACTTCCTCAGTTCATGCCTCAATTCCGTGATCTTTGCGACATTCATACCACTGTAATCTGCAAGAATTGCCAACTTTACATCTTTAAGTTTCTCTTGAAGCTCAGCAACGATCTGTTCCTTTTTGCTTCGATCCAAATCAATAGCCTCCTCTCAACATTAATTTTTACTATGTGATTTTAAAAGCCAGACCGCTATACAGGAAGAAATAATGAGCCATTCTTTCGTCTCGGCAGGCCGAACACACCCGATTAAACTTCCTGTACCTGCTGTCTTGGACTTTTGCTGCTCTTTGGTTTTTTATCGTAAAATATTCCGTACATCCAGAGGATCGGCTTTGACCCCGGGACCCATCGTAGTGGAGAGAGAAATTGACCTTAAGTATGTTCCTTTACTGGATGCAGGTTTGAGTTTGACGATGGTCTCCAACAATGCAAGGATATTCTCATATAGTTTATCTACCCCGAAAGAAGCCTTTCCTACCGGACTGTGGACGATACCTGCCTTTTCTACTCTGAACTCAACTTTCCCGGCTTTCGCTTCCTTTACGGCATTCCCTATATTAAATGTTACAGTGCCAACCTTGGGATTCGGCATTAACCCCCGTGGCCCCAGGATTTTACCCAGCTTTCCAACACTTCCCATCATATCCGGAGTGGCAATAACCATGTCAAATTCAAGCCACCCTCCTTTAATCGCTTCAATCAAGTCATCCGAACCGGTGAAATCTGCTCCGGCGTCAAGTGCTTCTTTTTCTTTATCACCTTTTGCAAAAACCAATACTTTCAAAGTTTTACCCAGACCATTAGGGAGAACAACACTTCCTCTTACCATCTGGTCTGCGTGCCTCGGATTGACACCCAATCGAATGGCCGCATCGACAGTTTCGTCGAATTTCGCCCTCGTTGTCGATAACACGAGCTCCACGGCTTCTCTCAATGCATAACGCTTCTCTGATTCAACCTTCTCTCTTACATCAAGAAATCCTTTTCCCCTTTTTGACATCGCAAAAAACTCCACTCTCAATTTAATTGGTTATTTCAATTCCCATGGATCTTGCAGTTCCCTCTACAATTTTTATGGCACCTTCCATATCTATTGCATTGAGATCCTGATGCTTCAACTCCGCAATTTCCTTGACCTGTGCAGCAGTTACATTTCCTACCTTTTCCCTCTTGGGATCCCCCGAACCCTTTGCAACTTTAGCAGCCTGCTTAAGAAGAACAGCGGTCGGTGGAGTCTTTGTAATAAAGGTAAAAGACCTGTCAGCGTATACGGTAATTATAACAGGTATAATCGTACCCTCCTGCTTTTGCGTTAAGGCATTATACGCCTTGCAAAACTCCATAATATTGACCCCATGCTGACCCAGCGCCGGACCGATTGGTGGTGATGGTGTCGCTTTCCCTGCCTGTATTTGAAGCTTAATGCTCGCTATAACCTTCTTTGCCATTATATAATCACCTTAACTTCTTTTTTTGTTGCGAATACAATACTTTTATTCTACTATACACCTCAAGACTGAACAACTTGTATGAAGTCCAGCTCAACCGGTGTTGATCTGCCAAAGATACTCACAATAACCCGCAATTTACCCTTTTCCGGTTTAACCTCATCCACCACACCATCAAAATTTGTAAAGGGACCATCTATAATCTTCACATGGTCTCCCTCTTCAAACTTATATTTTGGCTTCGGTTTCAGCGTTCCCTCATCAATCCTTGTTCTTAATGACTGAACATCTTCATCCGATACGGGAGACGGTTTATCTTTACTTCCTATGAAACCGGTAACTTTGGGAGTATTTTTAACTATATGCCAGGTATCATTATTCAGTTCCATTCGTATAAGCACATAACCGGGGAAAAATTTTCTCTTTGAGGTTTTTTTCTCACCCTTTACAAGCTCAACTATGTCCTCCTCCGGTATAAGAATATCACCAAAGTCCTCTTCCATACCGGAAGCCGCTATCCCTTCCTCCAGGGCAAGCTTTACTTTGTTTTCGAAACCGGAATAGGTATGAATAACGTACCACCTGAAAGCCATATGTTTTAACCTAAAACCAATCTTATTATTTTAGTTAAACCAAGATCCACAATCCCCAAAAATATGGATATAATAATAACAACGACCATAACAACTGATGTTGACGCAAGAGCTTCTTTCGGTGTCGGCCAGGTTACTTTCCTGAGTTCCCCCCGCGATTCCCTCAAAAACTGAGTCGCCTGCGATGCAATTGTCTTTATCTTTTCCATCCGATCATTCCATCTCGCAACACTGAGAAAAATAAAATGGCAGGCCAGGAGGGACTTGAACCCCCAGCATCCGGATTTGGAGTCCGGCGCTCTATCCAATTAGAGCTACTGGCCTGTTCCAAGCAAAGAGAATAAGATTATTTTGTCGTTGTGTAGTTTCTCCGCTTACACTCACCACACGCAAGGGTAATTATATTTCTCATTCCAAACCTACTCTCGTCCTCATCGAAATGGAGCCCACGACCAGGATTGAACTGGTGACCTCATCCTTACCAAGGATGTGCTCTACCGACTGAGCTACGTGGGCCAGTAAATTCTGAAATCCCGATCTTGCCCTCACACGCACACGAATAAGCGCTTTGCCAGGTTTCGAGCTGATTAAAAATATGGAGCGGGAAACGGGATTCGAACCCGCGACCCTCAGCTTGGAAGGCTGATGCTCTAGCCACTGAGCTACTCCCGCTTCGTAACCATAAAACAAAATGGTGGAGGGGGGAGGATTTGAACCTCCGTAGGCTCCGCCGGCAGATTTACAGTCTGCTCCCTTTGACCACTCGGGAACCCCTCCACAAATTTATTACACAACATGGAGCTGGCGATGGGACTCGAACCCGCAACCTGCTGATTACAAATCAGCTGCTCTACCTGTTGAGCTACGCCAGCACTATTAGTTCAAACACCCGTCTAATTTCACACGGTTCAAATACCTTCAACAACCGAATTGAGAGGTTTAATCTCAAAAAAGGCTTTTTGTCAAGCTATTTTTTCATTCAATTCCAGGAAAAATTTCATTCATCTTCACCAAAAATATCTGCAGAAAAAATATAAATCTCTGTATCTTTTTCTTTCCATGCATCAGCGGGGAG
>JAFDAE010000066.1 GCA_019314005.1 Deltaproteobacteria bacterium
AGCCCGTATGGGACATGAAGTAACCATATTCGAAGCAATGCCCCAACTGGGCGGCATGCTTCGCTATGGCATACCGGAATTTCGCCTTCCCAAGGAGATCGTCGACAGAGAGGTGGAGGATATACTCAGAGAAGGGGTATATACCCGAGTTGGACAGCGGTTGGGAGTTGACTTTACTATTAAGAGCCTGAAAGAGGATGGCTTTGAGGCTGTTTTCCTTGGTATTGGTGCGTGGCAGAACCGAAGACTGGATATCGCGGGAGAAGAATTAGGGGGGGTTCTTTCAGGCCCTGAGTTTCTTAAAAGTGCTAGCGCTCGGCAGATGCCGCCGGTAGGTCGAAGAGTGGCCGTGATCGGGGGGATCGACACGGCCATAGACAGCGCCAGGACCTGTGTAAGGATGGACGTGGATGAGGTTGTTGTCATATATCAACGTTCGATGATGGAGATGCCGGCAAGCCATCGGGAGGTCCGAGAAGCGGAAAAAGAGGGCGTCAAGTTTATCTTCATGACGGGTCTGACAAGGATTTCACGGGGAAATAGCTGTCTTGAACTTGCAACAGTCCGCATGAAATTGAGTGCGATTGATGAGAGGGGGAGACGCCGGCCGATTCCTGATCCAGGATCAGAAGAAATCCGTGAGGTAGATACGGTTATTGTGGCAACCGGACAGGTCCCGGATCTTTCGTGGATGGAAGAGCCGGGTGAAGGCGTGAAAACGCGTGTGCTTCCCGAAGGAACCATTGTTGCCAGTCCTCAGACGTTTCAGACTTCGGAGAAGGAGGTTTTTGCAGGCGGAGACGTGGTACGCGGCCCAAGAACGGTTATCCAGGCCGTCACTGAAGGGCGCAAGGCGGCGAAGGCAATCCATATATATCTCACCGGGATACCATTGCCGCGCCCGAAACGGCAGCTCTATTTTACCAAGGGAAAGAAGTTTGAAGATGTTGATCTGCGTAACTTTGAAGATACCTCCCTTCGCCTTGGAGAAAAGATGCCGGTGAGGACACCGGAAAGACGTACCCGGGATTTTGATGAGATCGAATTGGGATTTACCAGGGAGACCGCACTTAGGGAATCTAAACGATGCTTACAATGTGGGTGTGAAGGCCTCTATAAGTGTAAGTTACGCGAACTATCCATAGAATATGGGGTAAAGTTCCCCATGTCCAAGATGCTGACCCGCCGTCAGTACGAGATCGATAAGCGTCATCCTTTTTTTATTATTGATCTCAACAAGTGTATATTTTGCCAGCGTTGCAAGAACGGCTGTGAGTATGGAGCATTGGAGTTAGGGGGGACCAAGTTTGACAAGGACGGATTCCCTGAACGTATTTCGATTAGCATTAATGATAAATGCGTTTCATGTGGAGCATGTATAGACAACTGTCCCACCGGCGCGCTGGTAAAGAAGTCGGTTACCCTTCCGGTCGGCCCTAACGAGATAAAAAAGGTCAAAACCGTATGCCCGTTTTGCGGATGTGGATGTGCGATCATCTTAAACATGAAAGGACAGTCGGTTGTTGAAGTGACCGCTGATCCGAAAGATGCTCCCAATTTTGGGAATCTTTGCGTCAAGGGAAAATTTGGGACCGGTTTTGTGCGTCATCCGGAGCGGTTAAAAACTCCGCTTGTCCGAAGAGGAGAATATTTTTGGGAGGTGCGCTGGGAAGAAGCGATCTCGCTTGTAGCCGAAAAGCTTGTGGAAATAAGGGATAAATATGGCCCTGATGGTGTGGCGGGCTTGAGCTCGGCAAAATGTACCAACGAAGAAAATTACCTCATGCAAAAATTCATGCGCACAGTGGTGGGCACCAACAATGTGGACCACTGTGCGCGGCTCTGTCATGCATCCACCGTGACAGGTTTAGCCGCATCATTTGGGAACTCGGCCATGACCAACCCCATAGCCGATTTTAAAAAGGCTGGTGTAATCCTCCTGACAGGAAGCAACCCTACTGAAAATCACCCGATCATAGCCCTGCAAATGATCAGGGCGATACGAGAACACGAGACCAAATTGATTGTGGTTGATCCACGTGAGATAGAGATGACGCAATATGCCGAGATTTGGCTCCGTCCGAAGCCGGGAACAGATGTGGCCTGGTTAAATGGCTTGATGTACGTAATCGTAGATGAAAATCTCTACAATTTTTCTTATGTGGCAGATAGAACAGAGAACTTTATGGCCTTAAAAGAGACGGTGACGAAATACGATCCGGCCGTTGTTGAACGGATCACCGGTATACCGGCTGAAGACCTTAGAAGGGCTGCTCGTCTTTATGCCAAAGCCGATAGGGGCTCTATTGCGTATGCAATGGGTATCACCCAACACGCATTTGGCACTGACAATGTTAAATCTATCGCCAATCTGGCTATGTTGTGCGGCAACGTAGGGATCGAAGGAGGAGGGGTTAATCCCCTGCGAGGTCAAAATAATGTGCAGGGTGCCTGCGATATGGGCGCCCTACCCAATGTACTCCCTGGATATCAGTCGATTTCTGATCAGGCGACCGTTAGCAAATTCGAACAGGCCTGGGGCAAGAAACTCCCTGCAAAGCCAGGCCTCACTGTGACCGATATGTGGCCCGCTATTTTAGAAGGTAAGATAAAAGGGATGTACATTATGGGAGAAAACCCCGTTGTGAGCGACCCCAATCTCAACCACATACGAGCTGCCCTTGAAAAATTGGACCTTCTTGTAGTACAAGATATCTTCATGACAGAGACGGCTCAACTGGCCCATGTAGTGTTGCCTGCCGCCAGTTTTGCTGAAAAAGACGGTACTGTTACGAATACAGAAAGACGTGTACAACGCATCAGGCGGGCAATGGAACCGGTGGGGGATTCCAAGCCCGATTGGGAAATCATCTGCAAGCTCGCTGAAAAAATGGGAGCCCCCATGAACTATAAGGGTCCTGAAGAGATTATGGAGGAGGTCTCCCGTATTACGCCGATTTATGGAGGGATTCACTACGAACGCCTCAAAAAAGGAAGCTTGCAGTGGCCGTGCCCGAACTGGGAACATCCCGGTACTCCCTGTCTGCATAGTAATCAATTTACCCGTGGGAAGGGGTTGTTCCATTCCGTGGAATTTATCCTCCCTGACGAACTCCCGAATGAAGACTATCCCTTCCTTCTTTCGACCGGAAGGATTCTGTACCATTACAATAGTGGTACTATGACTCGCAAGGTGGAAGGACTCAACACGATTGCTCCTGAAGTGATTACGGATATAAACCCTTTAGATGCTAAAAAGAAAGGGATCGCAGACGGAAGCATGGTCAAGATTATGTCACGCCGGGGCGAGATTGCCAGCAGGGTTCGTATTACGCGCATAACCCCTGAAGGGATCATCTTTATCCCATTTCATTTTGAAGAAGCAGCAGCCAACCTTTTAACCAACGATGCCCTTGACCCCATCGCTCGAATACCGGAACTCAAAGTCTGCGGCGTCAATATAGAACCCATATCTTAGTCCTACGGCAACTCCAATAATCCCTACTTGCTCAATCCTTGCCAGAACTCTTTTTTCTTATTTGCCAAGATAAAGGTCTCACTGTGCTATCATCCTCTTGCCATTTGTCCTAAATTTCTCCTTGACATATTCTCTCCTTTCAGGTGAAATGACAATCGGCGGCTTTTAAACTTGATGAGCTTGTTTTGGGCATCTTTTTATAGAGCTTCTTAATGAGGTGAAGCGTCAAAATTGTAAAGGTCTCAAAGAGACAAGGGGAGTTGGAAATGGCTAAAGGAGTAACTGTTACCGAATTTATTTTATCCCGTCAAAAGGAGCAACCAGAGGCCTCGGGCGCCTTTACTTCAATACTGTCTGACCTGACAGTGGCAGCTAAGATCATTGCCTATAAGGTGAACAAGGCAAATTTGTCTGAAGAGCTTGACCTTGTTGGGCCAGAAAGCGTTGCCGAAGAGGCGGTGCAGAAATTGAGGGAATTTGCCAACTCTACAATTATAAACCGCCTTAGCCACAGTGGATACTTGTGTTGTATGGCCTCCAAGATGAATACAGATATACTATCGGTTCCTAAGCAATATGCCAATGGCAGCTACATTCTACTCTTTGACCCTTTAGGGGGCGTGACCAATATTGACGTACACGTTGCAATCGGTACGGTTTTTTCAATTCTAAAAAAAGAAGGCCCCGCAGAACTCGGTTTAATGCCACATGTGCTGCAGCCAGGCCATAAACAGATAGCTGCGGGTTATTTTATTTACGGGTCAAGTACGATGATGGTTTACACAACCGGAAGTGGGGTACACGGTTTTACGCTGCAGCCGGGTATCGGAGAATTTCTCCTTTCCCATGAAAATATTCGCATTCCCGAGAAGGGAAAGACCTATAGCGTCAATGAGGGGAATTATTATTTCTGGGACGAAAAAGTACAGAATGTGGTTGAGTATTTCAAGACACCGGACATAAAAACAGGCCGTCCTTATACGGCGCGTTATACCGGTTCTTTTGTAACGGATTTTCACCGGAATCTGCTCAGAGGCGGAATTCACATGTATCCAGGGGACTCAAAGGATTCTTCGAGGCATCATGGAAAGCTGATGCTTACGTGCGAGGCTAATCCTCTTGCCTTTATTGTCGAGCAGGCCGGAGGATATGCAAGCACTGGTTCCGAACGGATTCTTGATGTTCAGCCTCAACATCTTCACCAGAGGGTGCCGGTCTTTATTGGCAGCGCCGCAGACGTAAGGTTAGCCGAAGAAATTGTCCAGGGTAAGCGTTAGAAAATCGCTCAATTTAGGATTAGGTAAAGGACGTTAAACTGATATGCTTGATCGGACGTTGAATAAGATTCTCTCGGTTTTTGAAGGGGAAAAGGGCGATTTAATCTCCATCTTGCAAAGGGTTCAGGAAGAGTTCGGGTACCTACCAGAGGACGCCTTAGCTGCGATCGCGGAATTTTTGAAGTTGCCACAGAGCCAGGTGTTTAGCGTGGCAACATTCTATGACTATTTCCATTTAACTCGTCGTGGTGATCATCTCATATGTGTATGCCAGGGGACCGCTTGCCATGTGCGCGGTGCCCGCGACATTCTGGAAATGGCTGAAAAAACCCTTGGTATCAAATCGGGCCAGACAACGCCCGATTTCAAATACAGTCTTGACAGACTGGCATGCGTTGGGTCATGTGCTTTGGCTCCGGTTGTCCTGGTGGACGACGACGTTCATTCAAAAATGACAATGAAAAAACTCAAGGACGTACTCCCTAAGGACCATGATAACACAGACAGTGAGACACATTGAGAAGCCGTATACTTTAATCCAAGATACCATAGTGCGCGTATGAAGAAACCGGCCCCAAGAGAATCCTCCAAAAGCTTCAAAATAGATAGCCCGGAATCGTTACAGCTCTTCAAAAAATCTCTGGTCGCTGGTGAGTCCGCAACAGGAAAGGAAGTAGTTGTCTGTTGTGGAAGCGGTTGTATGTCGTCTGGAAGCGAACATGTCAGAGAAGCCTTTGTTAGCGAAAGCAAACAGCATGAGCTGGAAGACGAGGTAACGATCAAGAGATCGGGTTGTAGAGGATTGTGCGTAAGAGGGCCAATTGTAGTTGTGGACCCGGACAATATATTCTACCAGCATGTTACAAAAGAGGATGTCCCTGAGATAATCTCTGAGACACTGCTTGCGAACCGGGTCGTTGAAAAGCTACTGGACGAAGACCCTGCCACCGGTAAAAAATACCTTCATGAGGATGATATTCCCTTTTACAAGAAACAGAAAAGGATCGTACTCAAAAATTGTGGGCGTATAGATCCCACAAGCATTGAAGATTACATGAAAGTGGATGGCTTCCAGGCACTTGCCAAAGTCGTCTCGCAGATGACCCCTGAAGAAGTTATCGAAGATATCAAACTTAGCGGCCTTAGGGGCCGAGGGGGTGCCGGGTTCCCAACCGGGATCAAATGGGAAACGGCACGCAATGCTCCTGGTGAAGAAAAGTATATTATTTGCAACGGCGATGAGGGTGATCCAGGGGCTTTTATGGACAGGAGCGTAATGGAGGGCGACCCCTTCAGTGTGTTGGAAGGGATGATGCTCGCCGGTTATGCCGTGGGAGCCGCTCAAGGGATTATATATGTGCGTGCTGAATATCCGCTGGCTGTTCATCATTTGTCCACGGCCATTGCTCAGTGTGCTGATTTAGGACTTCTTGGTAGTGATGTAATGGGAAGCGGGTTTGACTTCGAAATTAAGATCGTAAAGGGCGCCGGCGCATTTGTGTGTGGGGAGGAAACAGCGCTTATAGCTTCAGTCGAAGGAAGGAGCGGGCAACCAAGGCCGAAACCTCCTTTTCCTGCCATACAAGGATTATGGGGTAAGCCTACTGTTATAAATAACGTGGAGACCCTGGTAAATGTTTCCAGGATAATGCTTAATGGATCAGAGTGGTATTCGAAGATAGGGACGGAGACTAATAAGGGAACCAAGATATTTTCACTTGTGGGAACGGTCCGGAATGTGGGCCTTGTAGAAGTGGAGATGGGTACGACACTTCGCGAAATCATTTATGACGTGGGGGGAGGAATTCCGGGAGGAAAGCAGTTCAAGGCGGTCCAGACCGGCGGACCTTCAGGTGGATGTCTACCTGAGGAATTCTTAGATTTACCGGTGGAGTATGAGACCTTGGCCAATGCAGGATCAATCATGGGTTCCGGGGGCATGCTGGTCATGGACGAAAGTACGTGCATCGTTAATATCGCTCGTTACTTTCTCGATTTTGCTCAGCATGAATCGTGCGGCCAATGTGTTCCGTGCAGGCTCGGCACAAAACAGATGTTTAAAATTTTAAAGGACATTACAAAAGGGGAGGGGCACCCGCAAGACATAGACACCTTATTCTATTTGGCAGAAGCTGTTAAGGCGGGCTCCATATGCGGACTGGGAATGACCGTTCCAAATCCGGTCCTTTCTACCATCAAGTACTTTCGCGACGAGTATAGAGAACACATCCACGAAAAGCGCTGTAGGGCTCTTGTATGCAGGTCACTTATTTCCTATCGTATCAAGGAGTACAAATGTAAGGCGTGTCTGAAATGCCTACAGGCGTGTCCGGTTGATGCCATCATAGGTGCGAAGTGGCAGGTTCACGAGATCGACCAGGCAAAATGTGTCAAATGCGGCACTTGTATGGAGGTGTGCCCGTCACGGTTCAGTGCCGTGGAATGTGTTTCGGGCCAGGTGGGTGACGATTGACGAGTGACGATTGAAGATTGACGAGTGAAGATTGATGATCCGTTTTTCCAATTAATAAGAATATTCTATCCTGGTGATTAATGACCAATGGCTAAGCATGTTCCTTTGACCATAAACGGAGTTGAAGTAAGGGCGTCTGAAGGTACAACCATACTTACAGCGGCCCAAGACGCGGGTATTTATATTCCCACCCTGTGTCATTGCCCTGATGTCAGCCCCCAGGGGGTTTGCCGCTTATGTTTGGTGAAGATTGAAAAGCGAAGGAGGCTTGAACCGTCGTGTCGCACCCTTGTTGAAGAAGGGATGGTAGTTGTCACAGACGACGCTGAAATTGAACAGTTGCGTCAGGTAATTCTTGAGTTGATATTAAGTGATCATGACTTCAATTGCCTGCTTTGTCCCAAGAGCGGAAACTGTCGCCTCCAGGAACTGGTAAACCACATAGACTATAATGAGCGACGCTTCAATCGCTTCGAGCACGTGGCCAAAGAACTCCCCATTGACACCAGCAACCCATTTTTTAATTTCAATCCTAACAAATGCATTCATTGCACCATATGCGTCCGAACATGCAACGAAATTTCCGGTACTCACGCGATTGACATGGCTCATCGAGGCTATGACCTTAAAGTCAGTACTTTCGCTAATCAGCCACTTAAGGAGTCGGTGTGTGTGTCATGCGGGGAATGTGTTGAACGTTGTCCGGTGGGAGCCTTGACACCCAAGAAAGTCGAGCATCCCACGAGGGAAGTAAAGACCACGTGTGCGTATTGTGGTGTGGGATGCGGACTCTATCTGGGAATTCGTGGGGGGGCAATCATAAGGGCGAGAGGTGATCGCGAAAGCCCTGTTAACCAGGGGGATCTTTGTGTTCGAGGTCGCTATGGCCATGAATTCGTAGACTGCCATGAGAGGCTTTCCTTCCCCCTCGTACGTGTATACGATGAATATGCTCAAGCATCCTCTATCGTTGATGAAGTAACAGAGAAGGGCAAACCGGTAACGGCGCCCCTTGTGAAACGAGAAGGAAAATTTGTAGAGATCACCTGGGACCAGGCCATCAAATATGTGGCCAGCACTCTATCTCATTACAAAGGGGACCAGTTTTTTGCCATTTCCTCGGCCAAGTGCACTAACGAAGAGAACTACCTTTTTCAAAAGTTTGCCAGAGTGGTCATGGGAACGAACAATATTGACCACTGCGCGCGTCTCTGACACTCTCCCACGGTGGCCGGTCTGGCCGCCAGTTTCGGTAGCGGAGCTATGACGAACTCCATTAACGAGATCGGAAAGGCCGCGTGCATTTTTGCCATAGGCACCAATACGACCTCAAATCATCCTATTATCGGCAGACAGATTGACAGGGCTCTTAGAAACGGAACAAAACTTATCGTGGCAGATCCTCGGCAGATACCGCTCTGCCGGAAGGCCCACATTTGGCTCAGACACCAGCCCGGGACTGATGTAGCACTCCTCAAGGGGATGATGAGGGTTATCATCGAGGATAAACTTTTTGATACCTCATTTGTCAAAGAACGATGCGAAGGCTTTGAGGCTTTTGAAACATCGATTATGGAGTGTGATCTCGCAACTGCTGCTGAAATCAGTGGCGTGACCGCAAAAGAGATAACCGAAGCAGCCAGGATGTACGCCTCAACTTCACCCGCAACCATCCTTTATACTATGGGTATTACTCAGCACTCGCATGGAACAGATAACGTTCGGTCTGTAGCCAACCTCGCCCTTGTCACGGGGAATATAGGCAAGCCTTCAACCGGCGTAAATCCCCTAAGAGGACAGAATAACGTTCAGGGGGCCTGCGACATGGGGGCGCTTCCCAACGTGTACCCAGGGTATCAAAAGGTGGATGATAAGGAGGTTCGGGAGAAATTTGAGAAGGCATGGGGTTGCGATCTTAATCCGTCGCCAGGTCTTACACTGACCGAGGTTTTTGAAGCGGCTCATGCCGGCAAGGTGAAAGCGCTTTATTTAATGGGCGAGAATCCCATGGTTACAGACCCTGACAGCAAATTCATAGAAGACGGAACGTTTACCAACACGGAACGACGGGTACAGCGGGTTCGGCAAGCGATAGAGCCGGTGGACAATGCACGTCCCGACTGGATGATTATTTGTGATGTCGCTCGGAATATGGATGCCAAAGGGTTTGATTTTGATAGCCCCGAACAAATTATGGAAGAAATACGCAGTCTGACCCCGAGTTATGGCGGCATCAAGTATGAACGCCTCGAAAAGTCAGGCCTCCAATGGCCCTGTCCGTTTCCGATCCATCCCGGAACACCGTATCTTTACAGTGATCGTTTCAACACACCGAGTGGCCGTGCTCAACTTGCGACCGTTGAGTACAGACCATCGGCTGAGACCACGAGCAATGAGTATCCTTTCATCCTTACAACAAGACGGAGCACCTTTCATTATCACTCTGTCCTGTCGCGCAAGGTGCCAGGTCTAAACGCGTTGCGGGGTGAGGAGCATGTGGAGATAAATCCGGCTGATGCCGCTTCTCTGGAGATTCAAGACGGAGAAGTCGTAACCGTGGCTTCCAGAAGAGGGCGCGTAAAGGCTAAAGCAAAGATAACAGAGATTGTTCCACCTGGTGTTGTCTCTATGACATTTCACTATGGGGAGACCAGGGCAAACATTTTGACCAGCACGGCGCTGGACCCAATCGCCAAGATACCAGAATTCAAGGTGTGTGCAGTTAAAATCGAACGGGTAGAATCCGCTTATATTAGTAAAGATTACCTGAGGTGGGGTACCGGGGA
>JAFDAE010000067.1 GCA_019314005.1 Deltaproteobacteria bacterium
TCCACAATATCTTGTATGTATTAACCTCTTTTAATTATTCAAAAAAGTTTTGGGTTTTTTCTTGACATTCTTTTTGTGATGCTGTTTAATTATAGATAGTGGAGTAAAGTGGTTTAAACTTAGAACCGATAGGTAGTGTCATGTTTAGAGGAAACTCATTTCACACCATAGATCCTAAAGGAAGGATTATAATCCCGGCCCGCTTTCGCGATGTCCTTCAGGCCAGCAGTTTTAACAGCCTGATGATATCAAAGATGGACGGTGGGCTGGTGGCATATCCTTTCGAAGAATGGCAAAAGATCGAAAAAAAGGTCTTAGATAAGATGGAAAAAAGCGAAACTATGCGCAAGTTTCGCAGGTTCTTTATTGGAGGCGCATCTGATTGTCCCCACGATAAACAAGAGCGGATTCTTATACCACCGGCGCTGAGGGAATATGCCAAGCTGAATAAGGTGATTGTGCTCGTTGGCGTCCTCGATCATTCTGAAACATGGGCAAAGGAAATCTGGAGCACCGAGGAAGACCGGTTTGAAAATGATATTAACACCAGCGAAAAGATGAGAGACGAGATAGCACAACTGGGCCTTTAATTTCAAATAAGAGTTCTTTGAAAAACATATTGCAACATGCGCTATCACCACGTAACGGTACTACTCAAAGAGGCAATTAGCTACTTAAACTGTCGGCCAGGCAAGGTTTACGTGGATGGAACGCTGGGGGGATGTGGACATGCCTTGGAAATATTGAAACAAACTGAACCTGATGGACACCTTATCGGTCTCGACTTGGACAGTGACGCATTAGATAATGCCCGAAAGAGACTCGCAGGCTTTGGATCGAGAACAACACTGTTTCAGCAAAATTTTGCCTCCCTCCCGGCAATCCTCTCGCAAACTGATATCCCCGTGGTAGACGGCATATTGCTTGATTTAGGAATGTCGCTTTATCAATTAGAACAAAGCGGACGAGGATTCAGTTTCATGCGCGACGAGCCTTTAGATATGCGCATGAGCAAAGACGAAACTACCACCGCGGCTGAATTGGTAAACAGGCTGTCAAAAGAAGAATTAGCAGGGCTATTATGGCATTACGGTGAAGAGAGATGGTCCAAAAAAATAGCCAAAGCAGTCATAGAATACCGGCGAAAAAAGATGATAAATTCGACGCGCGAGTTGGCAGAAATTGTCCGATCCGCTGTGCCGCCAACAGGACGGCGCTCTCGGATCAATCCTGCCACGCAAACATTTCAAGCGCTCAGAATCGCGGTAAACCGCGAATTAAAATCGCTGAAAAACTTTTTAGAATCAGCCCCAAGTCTCTTGAACCGGAACGGTCGACTTGTTGTAATATCGTTTCATTCCCTGGAAGACCGCCTGGTAAAAAATCAGTTGAAAGATTTTCAAAAAGGGTGTACCTGTCCCCCCGATTTTCCACTTTGTGTATGCGGAAAGAAACCAACAATGAAGATTCTGACACCCAAACCGGCACGACCGAGCCAGGACGAAATCGCAAAGAATCCAAAGGCGAGGAGCGCCAAGCTGCGTGCTGCGGAGCGACTGTAACTTAGAAAAGCCGACTTCGCCATAGTAGCCTTAGCTACGACGGCTGAATCCGTGTCCTAATTTAATGGTTTTGGAAGAAATAGACATGGCCAAGAAAACAACAAAAAGGACAATAAAAACATCTACACTGATCATTTTGGTTGCAGCCATAATGGCAGAATTGTTCCTTTATACATGGTGTCATGTACAATCGATTCATATGGGATATCAGATCACTTCACAACTGAAACAGGAAAAAGAATTAAAGCTTTTTCAGGAAAAGCTGCGCTTAGAATTAGCACAGCTTCGAACTCCCAAAAGAATTAGACAAATCGCATCAAAACAACTGGGACTTGTTCTCCCCGCTCCTGATCAGGTGATCATAGTAGAATGAGAAGGGAAAAGAAAAATCTTAATAAATGGGTTCGGTTCCGTATCATAGTGGTAGGGACGTGCTTTTGCCTAATGCTTATCGTTCTCGTAGGGCGGTCCGTCCAGCTACAGGTATTTGATGGTGTCCAGCTTGCTCAGAAGGCGTCTGATCAATATAAAAAATCAAATACTCAATCACCAAGACGCGGAACTATCTATGACCGGAATTACAAAGAGTTGGCTGTCAGTATTGACGTAGACTCCATTTGTGCTTACCCGGCAAGAATCAAATCCAAGAATAACACAGCACGCACCTTGGCTAAAATACTCAAGACAAGCCAAAAGAGGCTTCTGAAAAAAATCGATTCCTCGAAATCTTTTGTGTGGATCAAGCGACATGCAGGGCCGACCGAGGTTTCGCAGATCAAGGCGCTTAAACTTAAAGGGATAGACTTTATAAAAGAGAGCCGTCGCTTTTATCCCAACAAGTCTCTCGCGGCTCAGGTAATCGGATTTACAGGAACAGATGGGTGTGGACTCGAAGGTTTGGAATATGCCTGTGAGTCAATGTTAAAAGGGGAGACAACAACTCAAACTGTACTTAAGGACGCTCTCGGGCATATCTTCAGTGCCTCCAAAGACAACGACATAGATAGAGACGGATACAACGTCGTCCTTACTATAGATAAGAACATCCAATATATTGTTGAAAACGCCCTGTCAGAAGGAGTAAAAACGGCCAACGCAAAGTCCGGGATAGCGGTTGTGGTAGCGCCTAAGACCGGAGAGGTCTTAGCGGTAGCGCATGTTCCTATCTATAACCCAAACATCTTTCGGAAATCGGAACCTCATACATGGCGCAACCGTGCCTTTTCAGACAGTTTTGAACCCGGCTCCACGTTCAAGGTGTTTACGGCGGCAGCAGCCATAGAAGCCCGGGCCTGCACGCCCAACACGATCTTTTACTGTGAAAATGGAGCCTACAGGATCGGCAGAAATACCATACATGACGTACACCAGTTTGGCTGGCTTTCGTTACAGCAGATCGTAAAAGTATCAAGCAACATTGGAGCGGCCAAGGTGGGCGAAAAGATAGGCCCCGAGGATTTCTACAAGAGCGTTAAGGACTTTGGCTTTGGAGAAAAAACAGGGATAAATGCGCCGGGTGAGGCAGAAGGGACATTGCTATCATATAGAAAATGGTCTGATATAGATGCGGCCTCTATATCTTTTGGTCAGGGGGTTTCCGTATCAGCCCTTCAACTTGCAATGGCCCTTTCAGCAATCGCCAATGACGGTATATTGATGAAACCTTTATTGGCCCGTAAGATTACAGATGCCACAGGGAAGGTGATCGAGCGCTTCAAACCTACCTGCGTACGACAGGTGGTATCAAAAGACACAGCCAATACTGTTACACGTATTCTAAAAACCGTTATCACCGAAGGAGGGACGGGGGTCAAGGCCTCTCTGACGGAATACAGTGTTGCGGGGAAAACCGGGACCGCACAAAAAGCAAACCCCAAGGCAAGGGGATATCTGAAAGGTAAATATATTTCATCCTTTGTCGGATTTGCACCAGCAGAAGACCCGGCAATCGTAGTGGTGGTTTTAATAGATGAACCGGCAAAAGAGTCCTATGGCGGCATAGTTGCCGCACCTGTGTTTCAAAAAATTACCAGAGAGACTTTACAATACATGAAAGTCCTACCGCGAAGAGAGCTGATGGTATTAAACCAAACGAGGAAAGCAGGTTGAAGATATCAGATATTGTTCAGGGTATAGAAGGAGCTACTATATCAGGTGCAACTGACCCCGAAATCACGTCTGTCCATTATGACTCACGGGAAGTCAGGCCGGAGGGACTTTTCGTAGCTATACGCGGGCTTCAGGCAGATGGACATGAGTATATCGATGACGCTATTCAAAAAGGAGCAACGGCGGTTGTTGTTGAAAATGGATGGACAGGCGCATGCGATTGCCCGGTAATACGCACACCAAATTCCCGAGTCGCCCTGTCCCATATTGGGGCAACATTTTACGGGAACCCCTCAGCAGACCGTTGTATAGTAGGAGTCACCGGGACCAACAGCAAAACAACAACCTCATATTTGACGGAAGACATACTGGATGCAGCAGGGTTTAATGTAGGGGTAATCGGAACTATTAATTATCGATTCAACGGTAAGGTGTACCCCAACCCAATGACAACGCCGGAAGCGCTCGATATTCAAAAACTCCTAAGGGAAATGGTACAAAACGGGGTTACTCATGTGGTTATGGAGGTCTCTTCTCACGGCCTTGATCTTCACAGAGTAGATCACTGTTGGTTCGATGTCGGGGTGTTCACCAATCTTTCCCAAGAGCATCTCGATTATCATAAGTCCATGGAGGCGTACTTTGAATGCAAAAAACGTCTATTTGTAGAACTTCTGGCCAGAGGCCCCAAGCGAAACAAAGCCGTGGCTGTAATCAACCGGGATGATTCCAGGGGGAAATTGATTGCAGAGGAGCTGACGTTGCCCTGCCTTTATGTGGGATATTCTCAGGAGAGCACGATATGGTCGGAAAACATAAAAACTACACCTGAATGTACGTCCGGTATTATACGTATGCCAAAAGGAATGCTGTCGTTCCAATCCCATCTGGTGGGCCGTTACAATGTTCACAATATACTTTCCGCGACAGGCGTAAGCGCTGCCCTTGACATCCCACTGGACTCTATCAAGAGAGGTATCAGCCAGGTACACAGGATACCAGGCCGTCTGGAACCTGTGGAAAACGATCTCGGAATCACTATACTCGTCGATTATGCTCACACACCTGATGCGCTTGAACATGTCTTATCCGCTCTAAGGGAATTAACCCCTGGAAGATTGGTTACTATTTTTGGATGCGGGGGCGACCGCGATCGCAAAAAAAGGCCGCTCATGGGCGAGGTCGTAGGACGTTTGAGCGATCTTGCCGTGGTTACGTCCGACAATCCAAGGACAGAGTCTCCGGATGCGATTATAGAATCGATCATAGCCGGCATAAAACCTGTTAGTACAAAGGAATACAGCGCTTCAGACCTGAAAAACGGCTTTGACAAATCAGGATATATAGTGATACCGGATCGCAAAAGCGCCATCATAGAGGGTATCCGAGTTGCGAGGTCTCAAGACACCGTACTTATTGCCGGTAAGGGGCATGAAACTCATCAAATAATTGGAAAGGACTTACTCCCGTTTGATGATCATCAGGTGGCTAAAGAGGCGGTAGAAAATATGATGTCATGAGCCAATGGACTATAGCAGAAATATTGAAGGCCATAGAAGGGAGTCTAATTGAAGGTTTACCTGATGACGTTGTAACGGGGATATCAATCGATTCACGTTCGATCAAGCCTGGCGAATGTTTTGTAGCTATAAAGGGGGAGCATCACGACGGCCATAGGTTTATTCCGGAAGTTGTGGAGCGTGGCGTCCTTGGAATCGTAGCCTCAGAAGAATTTTATGGCGACTATGCCGGCGTTTGGAACAAAAAGGTCTCCTTGATCAGCGTCAAAAATACGCTCAAAGCCCTTGGCGACCTCGGGGCATGGCGCAGACATACTATGGGGATTCCGGTGGTGGCAATAACCGGGTCAAATGGAAAAACTACCACCAAAGATATTACATCGGCTGTTCTGGGGCAGTCTTTCAAAGTACTTGCCACAGCCGGAAATTTCAATAATCTGATCGGAGTTCCTCTGACTCTTCTCAGGTTGACGGATTCACACGAATTGGCCGTAGTTGAGCTGGGCATGAATGCCCCTGGTGAGATTGGAAAACTTACTGAAATATCAAGACCAAATGTGGGTATGATTACAAATATTGGAAAAGGTCACCTTGAGGGACTCGGGACAATAGACGGGGTAATGAAAGCTAAAGGCGAATTATTTGATGGCCTGGGAGAAGACGGCGTGGCCATTATAAACATGGATGACGAACGAGTGCGTGCCTTGGGAGAAATCTTTAGGGGTCCTACATTAAGTTACGGGATTGAATACCGGGATGCGGATGTCACGGCAAAAGATATCCGCAGTGAAGGTATAGGCTATTCTTTCAACCTGGCAACCCCGGATAGGACAATCCAGGTCAGACTACCTTTGGCTGGAAGATTTAATGTCCGCAATGCGCTTGCAGCAGCGACTGTAGGATATCATTTCAAGGTGCCGATTCAAAAGATTCGTGACGGCCTGGAACAGATAAAACCGGCTGACAAGCGTATGCAAATAATAAGACTTACCAATGCCGTCACGGTGTTAAATGATACTTACAATGCCAATCCCGAATCAATGTCATCAGCGATTGAGACACTTTGCGCATTGAAGCGTAAAGACCGAGGTATTGCGGTATTAGGCGATATGCTGGAGTTGGGAGACTACTCATTAAAGGCACACCAAGAAGTGGGAAAACAGGCAGCACAATCGAATCTAACATACCTGTTTGTAACTGGAGATTTTGCACACGTCACAGCGCAGTCCTCCATTGATGCGGGAATGGATCCCAAACATGTAATGGTAGGTACCCATGAAGAAATCTTGGACGTCTTAAAAGAGCGCCTTTCCCCTCATGACTGGATACTCGTAAAAGGATCGCGGGGGATGGCTATGGAAAAGATTGTGGAAGGACTTATTTCCATTTATGGAAGGGAGAAGTCAGAAGACAGAGAATAGAGAACAGAGATCAGAAGTCAGAAGACAGAGGGCAGAGAACAGAGGTCAGAAAGTAGAAATCAGGAGCACGCAACCCGTAACACGTAACTCGCAACCCGTAACCCGAAACCCGAAACCCGAAACCCGGAACCCGGAACTATGCTGTATCACTTACTATATCCGCTCCATACAACGTTTTCGATCTTCAATGTATTTCGGTACATTACGTTCCGATCGATTTATGCTGTCGTGACGGCATTGGTGTTATCTTTTTTATTAGGACCGTGGTTGATCAGATACTTAAAAAAGGGATGTGTCGGACAGTATGTTCGGGACGATGGGCCCTCCTCCCATCTTTCCAAAGCCGGCACTCCGACCATGGGCGGTCTATTGATATTGTTCTCCATAATGATATCTACGCTTCTTTGGGCCGACCTCACAAATCTCTATATATGGCTGGCTCTTGTAGTTATGGCAGGATTCGGAGCGGTCGGTTTCTTAGATGATTACCTGAAATTGACTAAAAAGAAAAGCGCTGGGTTAAGTGGCCGGGCCAAGATACTGATTCAGTCGGCTATCGCTCTTGTGGTGGCCGGCATCATCTATTCACAGCCCGATTTTGACACCCATATCACCATTCCGTTTTTGAAGGATGTTCGACCCGATCTTGGGTGGGGATATATATTGTTTGCTATGCTGGTCATCGTGGGAACTTCCAATGCCGTCAACCTTACAGATGGCCTGGACGGTTTAGCAATAGGGTCTATGACAGTGGCAACAGCTACCTATCTCATCTTTTCGTACGTTGCCGGCCATATCAAAATAGCCACTTATCTCCAAATTTCTTACGTGGCCGGCAGCGGAGAACTTGCAGTCTTGTGCGGTGCCGTGATCGGCGCCGGGATGGGGTTCTTGTGGTTTAACACATATCCTGCGGAGATATTTATGGGTGATGTGGGATCACTCCCCTTAGGGGGAATTCTCGGCACAGTAGCTGTAATCACAAAGCAGGAACTTCTTCTCATACTGGTTGGCGGCCTTTTTGTCGTTGAGGCTCTTTCAGTTATATTCCAGGTCGGTTTTTTCAAGATGACCAATGGACATCGTATCTTTAGGATGGCGCCATTACACCACCATTTCGAACTCAAAGGATGGGCGGAACCAAAAGTGATTGTCCGGTTCTGGCTCATCACTATTGTTTTAGGATTATTGTCGTTGAGTACGTTGAAACTAAGATAGGTTGCGAGTTACGGGTTGCGAGTTACGGGTTATTTTTAACTGAAAATTATAGGGATTTCCTTTTTTGCTGTGAGCTAATTTATTTATGGACCTGAAAGATAAAAAAGTAGTGGTAGTGGGCCTGGCAAGGACAGGCTTAGCGGTAGCCAAGTTCCTGAAAAATCAAGGGGCAAATGTTACCGTAACCGACGTTCAAGCAGAAGATGTTCTTCATCATTACGTCAATGCGCTTAAAGATACCGGGATAAAAATGGAACTGGGCGGACATGTCGCAGCAACCTTTGCTTCGGCTGATCTTGTTGTTGTAAGTCCTGGAGTTCCTCACAACATTGCCATGTTGGAAGCCGCACGGGAAAAAGGTGTCCCTGTTGTCGGCGAAATAGAACTGGCCGGCAGATTCATCAAAGAACCGATTTTGGCAGTAACAGGGACCAACGGCAAAACCACCACCACAACCCTCTTGGGAGAGATGTTGAACAGGTCAGGCTTCAAGGTATATGTGGGAGGGAATATAGGGACTCCGCTTATTGAGTATGCCGCAAGTGATATGACGGCGGATGCGGTTGTTGCGGAGATTAGCAGCTTTCAGCTCGACACCATTGATAAGTTCAGACCACATGTAGGGGTTCTTTTGAATATCACCGAGGATCATCTCGACAGATACGGTAATTTTAAGGAGTACATACTCTCAAAAGCACGGCTCTTTGAGAATCAGACCACGGCAGATGTGGCCGTTCTAAATGCCAAGGATGTCGCGACAAAAAGTATGGCAGAGGATATTAAGGGCCGGAAACTCTTCTTTAACCTACAAGATAGCACAGCAAATGGTTCTGTGGTGAGGGACACAGAAATGATCTGTAGCCTCCCCCACAAGGAACCTGTTTTGTTTGATTTCTCCGGTTTTCGTTTGAAAGGGAGGCACAATCTTGAAAATGCGTCTGCCGCTGCTCTTGCGGCATTAGCAGCAGGAGGAACTTGCGAAGGGATTCAAGATGCGTTGAACCGTTTCAAAGGACTCCCGCACAGGTTAACCTATGTGCGTACCGTGGATGGGGTTGACTACTACGACGATTCCAAAGGAACCAATGTCGATTCTGTTGTTCGGTCTCTTGAAAGTTTTGATGAACCGATTTTTTTGATTATAGGCGGGCGGGATAAAGGTGGAAGCTACAGCAAGCTTGAGTCTCTTGTAAAGACTCGAGTCAAAATGATTTTAGCTATAGGCGAAGCGCAAAAAAAGATTATAACGGCCCTGGGAGCTTCTGCGGATATCATACCCGTCAACAGCATGGAAGAAGCAGTAAAGATCGCTCACCGGGAGGCGATATCCGGCGATGTAGTCCTCCTTTCACCGGCATGTTCGAGTTTTGATATGTTTAGAGACTATGCTGAAAGGGGCGAGGTGTTTTGCAGGGCAGTGGAGAGGTTAGAAG
>JAFDAE010000369.1 GCA_019314005.1 Deltaproteobacteria bacterium
CTACCATCTCGATAAGCTCTTTTACCTTAAACTCGGCAGGGTGGATCTCGATTTTTCCAGCCTCGATCTTTGATAGATCAAGTATGTCGTTGATCAGTCCCAGAAGATGTTTTGCGCTCTCATATACCATATTGAGCTGCTTCTTCTGTTCATTGTTCAGTTCACCTGTAATTCCCTGGAGGATGATGCCGGTAAAACCAATGATTGAGTTTAGCGGAGTTCTCAGCTCATGGCTCATGTTGGCCAGAAACCGGCTCTTTAAACGGGTTGCCTCCTGAAGTTTAATATTCATCTCCTCTAATTCCAGGGCATTCTTTTCCAGTTCATCCTTGGAAAATTTGATATCTTCTACCAGATTTACCATGGCCTCCTGTGCGGCTTCCAGTTCACTCGTCCGCTTTTCAACCAGTTCTTCCAAGTGGTCGCGGTGTTTTGCCAGTTCTTCTTCCGCATGCTTCTTTTTGGCTTCCATCTCTATGGTGTGCATGGCAAAGGCGATGTCATCGGCCACCTCGCCGAACAATGATTGCTCCTCCTCATCTGCAACCATCTCCACAGGAACTGTAACAACGAGAAAACCATAGATGTGGCCTCCGTATTCCAGTCGTCCTATGGCCCGTGCTTTATCGGCGTAGGTTGCAACCAGGGGGCAATTCCCGCATTCATCAGCCGGGTTTCTCACCAGCACAACACCTGGCCAGTCAATGGCCTGTTGGATGCACGGAGTCAACTCTCCGCGTTTGAGATCGTCAACTATTTCCGCAAAGCCTGCGTCAACTCCTGCCTGCGCGGTAATTGCAAATCTACTATCTTCTTCTGTGAGAGCGATCCAGGCGCTATGAAACCCCCGTGTTTCGATAAGGTTGTTGCAAGCGCCCTGAAGTAGTTCTTCGCGGTCTTTCACTTTGGTGATAAGTTGGTTTACGTTTCGTACTGCTCGTAGCACTGCGTTGATGTGGTTAATGCGCTCCTGAGCCTCTTTTCGCATTTTTATCTCTTGTTCCAAAGACCTTGCCCAGCGATAAAATGCGATGAAAAAGAAAACATCTGCGGCTGTCAGAATGAGGATAATAAAACCCAATAAATATAGCTCATTGCGGTATGCTTTACTTGTGATCTGTTCTACCTCATCAACAGGGGCACACACGGCAACGGACCAGATTTTGTTAAAAACATGGACAGGCGTGTAGGCGATAAGTTTTTCGATTTTTCCCATCTTTCCCCGGTGCCACCCTGACATATAGCGACCGATTCCTTCTTTCCCAGCCATCATCTTTCGCTGGATATTATTTATTGTATCGTAGGAGATATCAGGACTTCTCTCCGCCCTCAGCTTGAAAGCATCTTTGGCTATGAACTCCGTTTCATGATGTGCCATAAACAAACCATCTTCGCTCAGCAGACATGCGTAGCCGGTCTTGCCCGATACGAGGGAAGAGATATATAGCTTGCTCAACTTCTTTGGATCGAAAGAGCTGATTATGACCCCATTAAATATTCTGGTTCCCTTTTGGACCTCAATATAGACCGGTTTTGCCACCCGCAAACGCCAGTCACCCATCTCATTGATGATCAAACCGGAGATGACAATCTTTCCTGTTTCCCTGGCCTTTTGAAACCAGGTCTCATGACTGTAGTCTCGTCCAATCTGGTTTTTTCGCCAGCCTTTATTCGGGTAGATGAACCGTAATATCCCGTTTTTGTCCAGCCTCCGTAATAATGTTTCCTGCGGGATCCCCATAAACAAGATTTTCATTTGCTCAAGCATCCCTGTTTCCATTTTCTGCACAGCGGGAAAATTTGACAGTGCGCAGATTTCGTCTTCTATCTCAGCCATGAAATGCTTAATCCCTGCGGCGGCAGAGCGAGCCAATATCAATTGCTGCTGGTTGAACTGTTCAGTGGACAGCCGTACTATCTCACGATGGTTCTTTTGGGCGAAAAAGATCGTAACAGCGATAGCGGCCATGGTAACAGCTATGATAATTATATAAAGCGATTCCGAAAGCTTTTCCCTGTTTATGTATAAAGAGACTTTTCCTCTCAGGGACTCCGATTTTTGCAGGCTGTCCTCTGGTTTGTGCAGGGGCATTTCAACAATCCTCCTTTCCTGTACCATCCCTTCTGAGTGGATAATGTTCTGCCTTGTTTATCCTTCTTGCGTCTTGCATTTCAGCTTTTTTATCTCTTCCTTCAGCTCCTTCATCCTCAATTCCCTGTCCACGAACAATTTATTCATTCTTTCAAGTTTTTCGGTTTTTTCTTTCAGGTTTCTGGTTCTTTCCTCAACTTTGACTTCCAGCTCTTTGTGCGCCTTCTGTAGCGCTTCCTCTGCCTGCTTTCGTTCCGTGACATCCCGCACGACAGCGATAACATACCCTGCATCCTGAATCTCAGTATATTTTAACGCGGCTTCAGCCCAGAAAGACTTTCCGTTTTTCTTTTTCGCCTGCCACTCAAACGTCTGCGGCCCGTCAACTATTGCCTTATTGGTCAGTTTTACAGCTTGATCCAGGGTATAGGGATGTTTCCCTGAACTGATATCTCCGATTTGCATTTGTAAAACTTCTTCCCGGTCATAACCATACATTCCCAGCATCGCACTGTTCACATCAAGAATCTCACTCGTCGAAGCATCGAGGATAAAAATGGCATCGCTGGGGGAATTGTAAATTTCGCGGTATCTTTGTTCGCTTATCTGCAATGCCTCGTTCTTGACCCTGATTTCATTTGTCTTTCTCTTTACCTGTATTCTT
>JAFDAE010000370.1 GCA_019314005.1 Deltaproteobacteria bacterium
GGCCGTAGATTTTATGCTCCGGCCGGCCTTCGCGGCCGGCCCGAAAAGAAACCTGGAGTGCGGCCTGTATGTCCGCTAAAAGAAGCTGGTTGTGGGCCATGCCGGATCGTTCCAGAACGCTGACCACCTTTGCATTGCGAATGCCGTAGGCAAGCTCCTGAAAACAGGGAGGATTGAAAAGTACAGGGCGAACCACCCCCACTTTCACCCCCTTCACATCCCGGTAGTAATCGACCATATCCTTGAGAACACCGGCTGCCGATCCCAGAATTACAACCACCATTTCCGCATCTTCGGTGCGGTAGCATTCCACCGCCTTTAAATTAGTCCCCATGATTTTGTTCATCATGTTCATGGCGGCAATAAGTCCCCTTTTTATAAATCGGTAAGCAAGATCCTGGGCTACCTGACCTTCCATGGTAAGATCCACGTCGGTAAAGGTGCCGGTTAAGGTCTTTTGCTCAAAATCGGGCTGATATAATCTGTTCGGAGGCCCGACAAAATACCTGAGAAAATCGTCTGAAAGCACCTTTATGTTCTCTAACGCATGGGATTTGATAAACCCATCGCCGATTACCATGCACGGAAGCATTACCTGGCGCAGCTCCGCGGTCTTAAAGGCTACCGGCAAAAGATCGTGGAGCTCCTGGTTGTTCCCGGCAACCAGTTGAGCCCAACCGGTATTGCGAACACCGTAAAAATCGGTGTGCCCACAATGAATACTTAAAGATCCTTTGTTGACCTCCCTTGCCATAATTGTCATCACCACAGGCAAGCGTTTGCCCGCCACTGAAAAGAGATTCTTGGTCTTTAAAACCAAGCCCAGGGAAGAGGAGTTGTCCACATACCGCTCCCCCTGGGATGCCATGGCCTCCACCGCAGCAATGGCGGAAAGTTCATCACTGGGTTGAAAATACATGAGTTCAGAGCCAAACAGGTTCTTTTGGCCATCTGAAGCAACTTTGGCAAAATTTTCGGCAATGGGAGTGGACGGTGTGATGGGATAGCCGCAGAGACCGTCTACAACTCTAGTGAGGATCGAAAGCACTGCATAGTTGCCGTCCATGATGACCTCATTTCGCTTCCGAATGGAACTTAATTTTTTTTCAGGAATAGTAGCCAGGTCAAACTCAAAAAGTTTTTTGGCATCGAACCGCTCCCACTCTGCCTTCCAGTCCAGTTGAACGATCTTTTCTATTTCTTTCCTTCTGCGATAGGGAAGTTGATCTAAAAGGGTAAATATATCTATCTTTAGTGCCATTTATTGAGCTCCTTGAATAGCGTTACATATTAATTTTACATATAATTAAGAAGTTATGGGCACGAAATTTTATTATAGAAATATTCAGGATAAAGTTAAAATATAAGAAAGGAATCGGGACGAGATTGGTACTAAATATTTCCTCTTTTGGAAGAAACAGCCGCTAAGGAAGATCAAATTCCTTTCAGCCTAAACATACACAGGCCTTCCTTATGGGAAGGCCTGTTGACATTCGCCTTGATCAAGCTAATTAGTAAATTAATACATGAATAAAAAAAAATGTCAATATTTAATGTCGAATGTCAACACAAATTCAACCGTTACTTAAATATTTTTGAAAATAACAACCGGGGTATATTCCAATGACAAAAAATAGAAGAAATGGTAAATTTGGTGGCATAAACATGAGCAATCGCCGTAGCCTGGCTGACGATCCGCCGGTGCAGAGTGGTCTTCCCGGCATGTTTGAGACCTATCGGGGAGGTAGATCTGTCACAACCGAAACGGGTAGCGCCCGATTTCTGAGCCCCGGTGTTCATATATCCTTCGTTGTTGTAAATCACCCAGGTGACATCGAAGTTTTCGCCCAAAGCATAATTGAAGGGACCGTTGCCGATGTCGTAAATAGCACCGTCACCGGCAAAAACAATAATCTTGGTCAGTACATCGTTGAACGTGTTATGATATGCTTGGTCCATACTGAATTTGGCCCCAAGAGCAGCAGCGGATGCCGTACCGAAACCGTAGTGACCTGATTGGTAAATTCGGGTGTTGAACGGATTGACCAGTTCGGAAACCTGTTTGCAGCCTTTGGAATTGATGGTATAGATGCTGAACCCGCGGTCGATCATATGATCTATGGCATGCTGGTTTATATCCGAAAGAACCTTGATCCCCGGGTAGAACGTCTCTATTCCTTTGGGACTGTTCCGCAAACTTTCTAATGCAAAAAAGGTCAACAGGTTGATCTTACCCTCGCCATGGATCGGTTTCCAAGCTGGAGATGATTATGGATATTTCTGACCGAAAGCAGGCGGAACAATCTTTGAAACAAAAAATAGCAGACCAGACACAACGTATGTTTACCCGGATAAAACTTTAAAAAAACAAAAAGGACTTGTTGGTTTAAGAACATCCGATCTAAAAAACCGACCGCATTATCCGGTTGAATAATTTGAGAAGTATCTATGCATGGAGGGGTAATCTTGTTGACGATGTTTTATCAAAGAAATTAATACCAGCGCTAAATAGCAATGAAAAGCCTAATTTTTCAATTTTAAAAAACTGATGGGTTCCTAAAACCAGTCTATTGGAGAGAAATCGAAAATGCAGAAGCTGTATTGATTTATAATTGAGATACGTAGGAGATATCTGTATTCTAACCAACAAACCCCGCAGTTAGCGCAATTTGCCTTTTATTAATGGGTGTTTCATGATGGAGCATGATCACAAAAGGGAGGTGGCATCATGCTCCATCGGTATTGCAGCCAGTT
>JAFDAE010000068.1 GCA_019314005.1 Deltaproteobacteria bacterium
CACGTTCTAAGTTATAAATAAATCTTCAATAAATATCTCAAGTTGTGCTTAACTTGCTCTCAAGGAGAGACCTTTGCATAATGCGACATTTTGCCGTCAGGCAAGGAAGGTGAAAAATTTAACCGGAGGAATACATTGAGTATTTCGAGGATAGCGCTGACGCTTCACTGCGTGCCAAATTTTGAAGCCTGACGCCGAATCACGGGAAAATGGCAATTATGCAACGGTCTCAAGGAGTCAAAATGAACGCTCTCACTATCTTTACTATTCGCGCTATTGTGGGAATTTTCGCAGCGGTGCTTATGACACGTTTCTTTCATCCTAAATCCGGCATTATTGAGATACTGGGCCTGGCCATCTTCTTGGTTGGATTGGCCTATGTAATGGAGGCGTTTCGGAAAAGGAATAAATGATGTCCAAACAGATCATCCTTGGAACGGCCGGGCATATCGACCATGGCAAAACAACCCTGGTAAAGGCGCTCACAGGGACTGATCCTGATCGATTAAAAGAAGAAAAGCTCCGCGGCATGACTATTGTGCTCGGTTTTGCCTCTTTGGATCTCCCTGGTGGACAACATATCGGCTTTGTAGATGTTCCAGGACATGAAAAGTTTGTAAAAACCATGGTGGCCGGCGCAACCGGGATTGATATGGTAGCGCTTATTATCGCGGCCGATGACGGCGTAATGCCACAGACTAAGGAACATCTTGAAATCTGTGAGCTTCTGAATGTGTCCCATGGGCTCGTGATTGTGACAAAGATCGATCTTGTCGACGAGGAATGGCTGGAACTCGTAATAGACGACATTCAACAATTCCTCACAGGGACCTTTCTGGAAGATGCTCCGATTTTACCGGTCTCTTCTGTTACGGGCCAGGGCATCCCCGATCTCATAGAAGCATTGGAAAAGTTGTGTGGACAGGTAAAAGGACGCGCTCCTGATGGACTCTTTCGACTACCTGTGGACAGGGTCTTTACTATGAAGGGCTTTGGTACTGTAGTAACAGGAACGTTAATTTCAGGGAAGGTATGTGTAGGCGACAATGTGATGATATATCCGGCCGGGATCGGAGCAAAGGTACGTGGAATCCAAGTGCACAACCGGCCTGCTGAAGCATCTACGGCGGGACTTAGGACTGCCATTAATTTTCAAGGGCTTGACAAAAGTGCAATCAACAGGGGCGATGTTATAGCGGTGCCCAATACATTAAAACCAACCTATATGGTGGATGTGTGGTTACGATATTTAAAGAGTGCCGGCAAGCCGCTAAAAACCCGGACAAAAATAAGATTTCATACCGGCACCAAAGAGGTCTTGGGATATGTTGTCCTTCTTGACCGGGAAGAATTACTCCCAGGAGAGGATGCAATAGTCCAATGCCGTCTCCATTCTCCTGTGGTAGCAATGAAAGATGATCGCTTTGTGATCCGCAGCTATTCGTCAAAGCATACTGCGGGAGGGGGGAACATAATAGACCCCTTCCCTCGAAAGCACAAACGTAGTAAAATATCAATAAGGGATATGCAACCCCTTATTGATGGGGATGTGGAATCAATCATTAATTATCATACGACAAAATCAGGATTCAAAGGGGTCAGTTTTGCGGACCTGATCCTTATGACCAATCAGACTGAAAAGCAACTTATTCAAAAACTTCAGCATCTACTATCCGCAAAAAAAGTAGTTTTGGTGGATCGTGAAAACCGGATATATATAGACGGCTCTACTCTTTTCGAGCTGAAAGGGATTACCCAAAATATCCTTATGGAATATCATGCGAAACATCCACTTAAAGGTGGAATGCCTAAGGAGGAACTTAAATCAAAGCTTCCTGCGAGAGTGAGTTCAAAACTCTTTAACCTATTGGTCAGTGATATGATCAAGGGAAAGATGCTCATGCAGGACAAGGATACCATAAGGCTCGCTTCACATCAGGTCGCCCTTGAAGGTGATCAATCCAAGATCCGCAAGGATTTAGAAGAAGCATATCTTAGAAGTGGCCTGCAGCCCCCTTACTTTAAGGATCTGCTCAAATCTATTTCAGGCCCTTCCAAGACCGCCACGGATGTCCTATTTCATATGCTGGAAGAAGGGGTGCTCATGAAGGTCAAAGAGGATCTTTATTTTCACAAGACCGCGATTGAAAAATTAAAAAATGAGTTTATTGAGTATCTTAAGACTCATGCTGAGATCACCACGCCGCGATTTAAGGAGATGACAGGGGTGTCCCGGAAGTACACTATTCCCCTGATAGAATATTTTGACTCGATCAAGCTGACTATTAGGATAGGAGACAGCCGAAGACTCAGAGAACACTGAGGTAAGGAACAAAATCATGTTTTGGAAAAAGTTTGGCAAGAAATCAGAAAAACAGGAAGGCGCGGGAAAAGAGACCAGCGCAAAAAGGCGTCTTGTCTCGCCCAAGCTGGCTGCCGGAATTGTTATAATAGTTGTAGCTGCATGGGGAATAAACGCCCTTTTGGGTCTTTTCTCCGAGTCGCCGATAACGCCGGCAACCAAACTGCATGAAGAAAAGTCGACTATCGCTCCTGTTAAAGAGCTACATCCTGCTGCCGAACATCCCCCTGCTCCTTCTCCTGAAGAACTGGGGACTGTTCCGCCGGAACCGTGGATGGCAACAAAAAAACAGCTTGAAAAAAAACCTCATCCTGAGCATCCTGCGCCGCATAAGGATAAAGTTAAGCACAGGGTAAAGGGAGCAGCCACGGTTATGGCTGTTATTGAGGTCATGGACTATGAACTAAGTGAGCGATTCTGGGGATGGCATCCGAATGACCTGTTACGATTGACGGATAATGTGGAAAATTATCAGCTCGGGGTTCTCGATGTAGCTCGCCGGACCAGCATAATGCTTGCTGAAAAGCTCTCCCGCTTCGGGGGCTCGGATAAGTTCGATCATCACCTGGAAAATGCCATGAATTGGTTCATGATAACTCCTACCCGTTATTGGCTGCCTTCTCCGGAAGACAAATACGGCGCCGGCTTGAAAGAGATGCATCACTATATTGAACTGCTTGAAAAAGGGGAAAGTCGGTTTTACGCGCGCGCGGACCACCTTCTTCCTCTCCTTGCAACATATGAAGACCTTCTCGGAAGCTGTCACCACCATCTGATCAAGGAAAAGGAAGATGACGGTACGCCTGTTCGATGGCTTATGGTAGACGATTATTTTTACTTTTCAAAGGGCGTGGCAGACGCCATGCGTAATATCCTGATAGCGGTCAAGGAAGATTTTAAAGATGAATTAAATGCTAAAGGAGGGATGAAATTGTTAGATCGTGCAATAAATTCTCTCAGTATTGCAGCTAAACTCAATCCATTGATCGTTACAAATGGCCCTAAGGATGGGATATTGGCAAACCATCGCGCCAATATGGCCGCCCCTATAAGTGATGCACGATATGCCCTGCAGGTGCTTCAAACCACTATGGCCACATAAATTTTTTTCTATTTGTTTGATTTTTCACTTGACTTGCTATTTGATTTATGAGACAGAGATAGCAAATTGTCTGAAAGGGTACTCAGGATTTTCCTGAGCCTCGCTAAGAATTTTCCTGGGGGTTACATTTGATGGAAAAGATAGCCCTTTATATTCAGCACATTATCAATCCTCTTCATGTCTACTGTTTGCTCGTAAGGGCAGGCCTTAATAAGGCCTTTTCCATGTCATTGTGTAGAAGGTACGAAAAATACGTATTTAGTTGGTTTAAATTTTTTACTCTTCTTGGTATCACATCCTCCCGCAAAAGATTGTTCAGACATCTCCTTTTCAAGCGCCCCATATAATGAGACCTTTGCATAACGCGACATTTTTTCGTCAGGCAAGGAAGGTGAAAATGTTAACCGGAGGAATACATTAGGTATTTTGGGGTTCTTTTGACTAATCTCTACTAGCTTGGGCCAAACAATGCTTAACTTCTCGATGAATGCAGTCGTATATCTCCTCATCTGACCCGTAAATATCCACGATACTCTTGTGATTGATCAATTTTTCCAGGACAAAAGCTGTAATATATAGACTTGCCTTGTTGGGACGAACTACTATCTGTCTGAAAGGAGCGATTTGATAGTCAATATCAAAATCTTCTATCTTGGATAGAGATTCGACGCAATATGTGATCTGCTCCTCCACATCTTCCTTGCTCGTAGTCTCAACCAAACCATTCTCTATAAGTTTCATAGCAAGACTCCTGCTTAAGGATTCGCTACAATTTCTTATCTGGTGTCTGGTTTGTTGGAACTCGCGCTCTTTAGAACTCTCTATCTTGGAGATAATACTCTCCTCGCGGCTACTAGGACGAAAAACCTTTGCCATAAGTGTTTACCTCTATCGACTATCGACTGTCATAAAAAAATTTTAGGATACAATTCCTAAGTCCGTCGGATATATATAAAATACATTTCACAAAAGCAAGTAAAATATCAATATTGCCCTTATTCCGTTTCCCTAATAATCATCTGCAACGTTTTTTTGTTCTGCCATCGATTCCACCGCAGATTAAACGCGATTCTCTCAAATTTCTCGGGCAACGGCAACATCGAAGTCCCGTTAAACTGAATGGCCTGAATGCTTCTACTCAGACTGTTACCCTGTTGCATCTTCATACGCACATGGGATCCTCCAACAATAGAGGATTCGATAATCTTTACATCCTCGGCTGCAAATAATGGTTCCGGGTTCCCCGTACCAAAGGGAGCCAGTCGCTCTATTTGATCTAATAGATCGGTGTCTATCTCATCAAACCGAACCATTTGATCGATCTCCATCTTTGGAATAAAGTCTTGTTCTGTGGTCTTTGTACAAACCACCTGTTCGAACCTTCCGGTAAAATCCAAGATGTTTTCCGACGGAAGCGAAAGACCGGCAGCAGCCTCATGCCCTCCAAATTTGTCCAAATATTCGGCGCATTCTTTCAACCCTTCATACAGATTGAATCCTGAGATGCTTCGGGCTGATCCCTTTCCAATGCCGTTTTTGACAGAAATCAAAACCACCGGCTTATAATACCGTCCTACCAGTCTGGATGCTACAATCCCTATAACTCCTTCATTCCACCCCTTGCCGCAAAGAACGAGAGATCGTTGCCTTAGAAGATCCGGATTAGAATCAATTAATCGAATCGCTTCATCCAACGTATCCTTTTCTATCCGCTGCCTCCGGCTGTTGGTATCATTAAGGAAACGGGCAACCGGTAAAGCCGCTCCTCTGTTAGATGCGGTAAGGAGTTCAACACCCACGTTAGCATTAACCAGGCGCCCCGCGGCATTGATCCTGGGTGCTAACTTGAAAGCAATATCCCAGGTATTAAGATCAACGTTGGAAAGACCGCTTACTTCTTGTAGCGCATTCAGCCCGGGCCGCATACGGGCTGCAAGGATTTCAAGGCCTGCTTTCACCAGGATACGATTCTCTTCCAGAATCGGTACGATGTCCGCTACAGTCCCCAAGGCCACAAGGTCACACACGTTCTTGAGATTGGGTTCAGACCTGTTTATCCAAAACCCTTTGTCGCGGAGATGTTTGCGCAGCGCGAGTATAAGACAGAAAACCACCCCAACCCCGGCAAACATCCGGAACGGAAAGGAACAGTCAGCTTGTTTGGGATTGAGGACGGCAAAGGCATCCGGGAGTACTTCCGGTATCTCATGGTGGTCGGTGACGATCACGTCTATATTTTGGTCATTTGCGGCTCTAACCGCTTCAACACTGCTGATCCCGCAATCAACAGTAATAATTAACCGGACATTGTCCGGAACAGCACTTTGGAGTATATAGTCCCTGTTCAATCCGTACCCTTCGCGGAAACGGTCGGGAAGATAAAAGGATACATCCGCTCCCACGGTTAAAAGAAACTCCAGCAAAAGAGTAGTTCCGGTGACCCCGTCTACATCATAGTCCCCGAAGATTAAAATCTTTTCCTGTTTTTCAACAGCCGTGACAATCCGTTCAACGGTCTTTGCCATATTCTTCATCAAAAACGGAGAGCGGATATTGGTAAGCGAAGGATTAAGGAAGTCTATAGCTTCTTTTGGATCCGTAATGCCGCGATTGATCAGAATGCCCGCTACAATCGGATGGCAGCCGCAGGAGCGGGCCAACATCTCCACGTGATTTGGATCATGTCTCTGAAAACGCCATGTTTTTTTTGGGGACTTACCCACTTTGCAACACCCCATGTTCTGCGGCCATCCTGACCGCTGCAATAAGGCTACGGGGGTCGGCTTCTCCTTTTCCGGCTATGTTATACGCTGTCCCATGGTCCACGGAGGTCCGTATAATTGGAAGGCCAAGGGTAAGGTTTACTCCATCAGAAAAATGGACCATCTTGAATGGAATCAGCCCCTGGTCGTGATACATGCAAACTACTGCGTCATAATCCCCTTTTTGGGCATAATAAAAAAGCGTGTCAGAAGGGAGCGGTTCTGTAACATTCATGCCGGCTTCCCGGGCAGCTTGAACCGCAGGAAAAATAAACCGGGATTCTTCATCTCCGAATAGTCCACCTTCACCGGCATGGGGATTCAGGGCGGCCACAGCAATCCGGGGAGCGGTAATCCCGAACCTTTCCCGGAGTGCCTCTTCTGTAATTCTAATTGTGGAAAAAATGCCTTCAGCCGTTAGTCTGCGAGGGACATCTGATAAGGCACAGTGTATGGTGACCAGGGATATGCGGAGTCGTTCTCCTGCGAGCATCATCACATAATCGGTTGTTCCGGTCCTTTGTGCAAGGATCTCTGTATGCCCGTCAAAATCAAAACCAGCGGTGTGCATTGCGAGTTTATTGATAGGGGCCGTAGCAATCGCTCCTACAGACCCTTCCATAGCCATATCTATAGCTTCGGTGATGTATTTTACCATTGCTGCGCCGGTTGCAGAGGATGGTTTCCCATATCGGAGTGTTTCAGGATTGAGGCCGGAAAGGTTCAATACGTCAATGGCGCCGTATTTATACACTCCTGTCCCTTCTTTTTCAAGATCATGACATAGCGCTTTGGCACCGAGCCATTCGGCAGTGTGGGCCAATACCCGCACATCGCCCAGCACGAGAGGTCGACAAAATTCATATAAAATAGGTTCTGAGAGCGCCTTCACGACAATCTCGGGCCCGATCCCTACAGGGTCTCCCATGGTTATAGCAACGATAGGACGGGGGTTTGTATTGTTATCACCAAATATACTCATGAGCCATTTCTCTCTTATCTTTTCCCATCAGGACATGAAACACGCGGATCTTTTTAAGCCTTACAGGGGAAAGCTGTCCAATAGGGATATAAACTATCTGCTTTCCCCACCGAGCAGCTGTCTGCTTAAGAAAAGATCGCGGAGGAGTCGTCGCAACATATACTACGTACTTTTCCAGGCTGTACTCAAGCCCGGCCAATAGAAGTTTTTCGGCCTTTGTCCCGGCAAAGTAATAATCCGGATCGGTCCAGATGTCTGCCATGCGCAATGGAGGATAACTGAGAAGGAATCCGCCATAGGAACATCGGCATATCCCGGGACCCACAACATGGTCCCAAGGACTGGTTGCATAAAAGGCCATATCCGATTCCTGATCGTGCTCTCCTAACCAGGTCATTGTATAAGGAAAACTTTTATTCTCCTTGTCTTCATCATAGATTATAACCACAGACCCGACCCCACCTTTTATCCGCGAAAACTCTTTCACATAGATTCGCCCTTCATACATGTGGCGCACTGTCTCGCGTATGTCGATCCCGTCCAGAATAGTTGTCTCAAAGGGGAGCGTTTTGGTATGTTCTTCAGAAAGGAGCAATCCGCCCTTTGTCTTGAGAAATTTACCAAAATCCTCGATTACGATATCTTCAACCGGATACGAACATATATTTGGATCGGAAAAACCCTCTAACCATTCGCCGGCCCTTTGTTCTTTTAGGCGTCTTTTTTTGGGGACAGTAACAGGATGCCGCTTGATTCTGGGGATACGGCGCCTTATCCTGATCTTTCGGGTATTCAACCAGAGGTCTTCGCCTTTGATTCGTATGGTGGCAAGCTCCGAATCCTCACACTGCCAAGGATAAAATGACCCAAGGCGCCACAGTGCGTAGGAAAAATTATCGTCAGCGCATCCCCGGGCCGATGTTATGAGCTGATAAAAATCGGGAAGGAGAGCCCCCTCCAACAGGGCATAATTCCGGCAGAAGCGAAAGAATGCCCGTTTCTGCCACCGTTCCACCGATTCGCCGGTCTCCTGATGATAATGCCGGGCGGCCTCCTCGAAAAGGTAATAATGAATTTTTTGCCGGTCCAGAGGTTCCACACCTGTTTTGCGAGCAACGCGCCGGACTGAGACGTCCAGGACCTCTTCTTCGGTCATGTTCTCCTTGCCTCCGGAAAGTAGCTCAAGGACTCCGTATCTTCTGCGTAATGTGCAACGGGCCTGATCCGGAACTTCCGGCAGACTTGTGCGTCTATATTCGTATACAGCAGAAAGAAAAGGATATTCCGACAGGACTTCCGGGAGAGATTCAGGATGAAGGTTAAAAAGCCCTATGCCAAGGCGTTTCACCTTTCCAAGTGGGATGGTTTGAGGTGTATCAAATGCGATCCTGACTCCATCGAGATGTGCCATCCCGCAGATAAAAAGGATTTTCTTATAAGATCTTGCAAGCTGTTGTAGCTCATACGCCATGCCGAGTTCCCGCCTTGTATCCTCGATCCCCTTAACAGGACCGGCAAGGCGGCGAAAGGTATCGTAATATGTCTTCACTCCCAACCGATGCACAGAATAGGTATCCGGGACAGGCTCCCGGTACTGTGGGTATTCATCAATGTCCGGGTCTATATAAAAGACGGGAATGCCGGCTTCAAGGCCGGAGCGAACCGCCTCGCACAAGGGGTCTGCAGGTTCGATCGGAAGATAGACCACATCCCCCTTTTTGGTCTGATAGCAGATAACGGAAACAGCAGGGAGCCTGTTTACTCCAGCCTCAATATATGACCTGAGTGTGGCTGGAAGTTCTACGGCGATTGCATCGGGGGATAATGTTTTGAAGGAACGCCGAGCCGCCTCGGCAAATTCCATCTTGTAATGAACAACCGGCAGGGAATAGATAGGACCTAACTGGATTAGAGATTCTTGGTTTTCCATGGACACTATAAGTGCCTAAAGTTTGAAGTGTAAAG
>JAFDAE010000371.1 GCA_019314005.1 Deltaproteobacteria bacterium
GACAAAGGATGATGTATGGAGATTTCGCTTGATCAACAAGCGCTAAAAAACGTGTTGGATTTATAAAGACTGGTATTATAACCCGAGGAAACAGGCAATGAAATGGCTACCGCGTAGCGGTTTAGTTCTTCTTTTTGTAATCGGTAACAGATTGCGGATCGGCCGCACTCGCTTGACGGTCAGGCGCGAAGCGCATGGCCGAAAACGGATGATACGACGAAGGCCGATGGTGCGACGCAAAGCGTCCGCAACATCGTTTCGGTTCATCTGGCGCAGGGGCTTTAAAAAAACTGACTACCCGCAAAACCTTAATACGGTTAGCCCATTCCTCCTTTGGATGTCCTCTGGAATCCCGGCATCTTTTGGGCCGGTCTTTTCTTGAGAAAAATTATTGTGCCCAGAGCGATGAGAAACCCTACACCATTCACCCACGGAAACCATGAGGTATTGATCATACATAGTGACACTCCGGCCAAAAGAACCACAATGGCCAACGCACCTACTACATCTCCTTTTTCTCCCTTCATCGCCATATCGTGTCCCTCCCTTCTTGTTAAATGTCACCCCCCCCCACAACGTTACGGTTTGTTAGAGGGGCGTTCTACCGACCCGTATAATATCCCATTCCCCGTCCTAGCAACCGCACTATCAATCAAAGTTGTTTACAAAAAATACAAGCTCTCTCACTTCGAGAAACAGAACCCTGGATGATCAGACCATAATTTTCTCCCATGAATACAGCTGTTCAAGACATTTTACACAACTACCCCTATTAGGTCACTACCTTTATAATCATCCCCTGTCAAGAACTATTACAGTGAATTTTTCACGCGGTAATGGTCGATTCTTTTTTGAAATGGGGGATTCGTAGATGTAACAAACACGGCAGGAGAATGCTCCCTCCCCCGGGGGGGGTATGCCCCTGAGATCTCTCTCAGTACCAGCCAATCGCCGAGGCCTTGAAGAGGGCCCGGACCTCTTTTCCCGGGACCAGGTTGAGGCTCTGCACGGCGGAGGGGGTCAGGCGGAACACGAGTGAAAGTTCTCCCGCATCCACTTCGATCAGGATATCTCCGGAATCTCTTTCCATGGTCATGTTGGTGACAATCCCACGGAGGATGTTCCGGGTGGATATCCCTTCGGGCTCAAGGACGGATATGACGATCTCGGAGGGATTGACCACGCCGGAGCGTTTGCGTGAGGGGGCCACGTCACAAAGAGGCCCTGTCCGTCGGCAAGCCTCTTGGCATAGAGACCGTTGCCTTCATCATTCCAGGGGCCTGAAGGGACGTTCTTCGCCCCCGTTTCCACGATTCGGCCCTCGTGAATGCGCTTGACCGTGTCCGTGGCGCTGTTGAGCCATGACTGGCGATTATGAGCGGCGCGCTTTCCTGATCCACGCTGGCCGTCGGTTCGTCGAGGGCGGCGTCCATCTAACAGACCTTCCATGTTGCTAATATTACACATAATAAAATAATCTAAATTTTAGGAGGCCCCCATAAAAGCCCCCAAATACCTCAGCTTAGCGAGGGTTCAACGAGAAGATCCACCTTGCAAGATAATTTTTATTCCTTCTTTCATACCCTCCTACCGCTCCCGTTTAACATCCATCTCGGATAAACGCAACTTTTTGTAAAGTGCTTCAGCTATTTTGTCGGCCTCCGTTGAGATTGTCCTTTGCGGTGTCGCCAAACTGCGGATGATATCCCCCTGACGCTGGTATGCGACCTCTCCATAGCTCAGAAAGGTCGTCAAAACTTTCTCATGTCCCAGATTCTGACTCCACGCCTTGAAATGCTCCGGCGTATTACAGGTCTCTTCGCCAAGTTGGACGAGCGTGTTTCTGAAACTATGGGGATTGAAATACGGCAGCCCGGCGCTTACAAAGGCATCACAAAAGATCGTTCGAATGGGAGAGGTGGTAGACCAGTGTTCCCGTTTTAACCCCGCCGCGGCAAACTGTCTATCAGGACCAGGCGCAACTCGCGTCGCAGGAAACAACGGATCGTCATTGCCCCACATCTTCTCATCTCGGAGATACGACACCCACTCTGCTATAATTGCGCGAACTTCCTCGCTCACCGGGAAGAAGAAGGTGCTGAAGGTTTTGCTGAATTTTGTCTTTATCTCTCGGGCATCCTGGTTGATGCAGCCGGCAATCAAATCCACATGCTTGAGTTTCAACGAAGCAATGGCACTGTCCCTCGCCCCCGTCAGCAGCGTGAAGGCCACTAGAGCACGATTCCGTCGTTCTATTTCGGTGACGGCCGGCATTTTGTTGATGACATATTTGATCTGTTCCAGAGTCGGCACTTTTTGCTGTCGTTTTGCTGTAGCAACCCGGGTGTCCTTGGCCGACAGAAGGAAAAAACCGAGATGTCAAAAAGGCTGGTCATAGATAAGAGCGTCTTACTAAGACGCAATAGAGCAAAGATCATTGAAATAATATTGTTTTTTATTGCGAATACGGAAGACTGTAAAATGTTTAAACTCTTTAAATTAATGTACTTTCTGGATTTTCTCCATTTTAGGCATACGGGAAGGTCTGTTACCGGATTGGTATATTTTGCTTGGAGGCGGGGGCCAGTTCCTGTAGAACTACATGCGGAACTGACCGGTAGTCCTAACCCGGATTTAATGGAGGTTGTAGAAATCGAAAAGACGGGCCGCGACCAAAGTTTTGTGCCCCATAGAAGTTTTGATCAATCCATCTTTGACAAGCGAGAGA
>JAFDAE010000069.1 GCA_019314005.1 Deltaproteobacteria bacterium
TCATGTTCAATACCCCATAGCTTTGGCAACTAAGGATATCATATACAAATATGGCGGTATTTCAGCAATTCCTACCACCGTTGTTATTGACCAGAATGGGATGATAGACCAAACGATTATCGGACTTCGTTCCGGAAAGGTATTTGAAAAAATGATCGTAAGTCTTCTAAAAAAACTATAGAGGTTTGGCCAGTATCTGAGACACGTACAAATCCAGAAATCGGTTGGAAACGGCAGATTTGACAATAGCCACGGTATCTGAGCCCTTGACCGTACCTGCCACGGCTACTACATGTTTCCCTTCCTTAATAAGACCTCCGTCGCACGCCTCCATTACAATTTCACAGCAAACCTTTATCCCCTGACCGAGTCGCCGCAAGGTATTGGCGATAAGAATGGTGGGATAGGTCCCTGAAAACTTTGCGGCAAGTCCTGTTTCAAGAGAATGAGTAAGGATAGTCCCCCTATATATATGCCCCCCGAGTTCCACAATCTCGTTATGGGCTTCTTGAGCAAACTCGTTTTTGTTAGGCTCTCTAAAACCGGTACTATGCCCCACAACCACTAAGTTTACCCCCATCCCTTTTAGTTTGCGAGCCAGTAAGAGACCGGTTTTCCCTGATGTGGAAGCGATTACCACATCCTTATACCCTTCATTTACCAGACTTTCGACTATATCGATACATGCCTCACTATTTTTCGGGCCCGGTTTTTCAAAATATTCAACTTCTCTTTTCACAATTCTTTCTCCTTCTGTGGGGGACTTTTTTGACAGGATTGACAGGATTTTTATTTTTTGTCCTGTGACGCCTCTCGAATGAAAAAACTCAACATTATCGCTTGGAGCGAATTAAAAGTAGTTGACAATAATAGATTTTTTCAATATTAACGGATCATATTTTGGTTGTCAACGACTTTTTAACACGACTTTTTAGCCAAGGAGAGATATACAAAATTATGGAATCAGCCAAAACTCAATCCGACTTAACGAGTGAACTGTTATTAGAAATAGGAACTGAGGAGTTGCCGGCAGGGTTTATTTTGCCTTCTCTCAAAGCGTTGAAAGAGATATTAGGCCGGAAATTGAGTGAAGCGCGAATCAAATATGGGGAGATTCAAACCTTTGGCACACCGAGACGTTTAGGCGTCGTCGTTAAAAATGTCGCAAAAAAGCAGACCTCCATCACCAGTGAGTTTATAGGCCCCCCCTATCCCGTGGGATTTGACTCTGAAGGGAAACCGACCAAGGCGGCGGAAGGATTTGCACGAAGCCAGGGAGTTCCTGTTTCTAAACTTACATGCAAAGACACCAAAAAAGGGAAATACCTTGCTGTAAAAAAGACTGTCAGAGGACATGCTACTCAAACATTGCTTAAAACTATACTTCCCGAGGCAATTACTACTATTCCATTTCCCAAGTCAATGCGCTGGGGAAGATCTCGCTTCGCCTTTGCACGCCCCATCCATTGGCTTCTGGCAGTTTTTAACGGGCGTACGATTCCTTTCACTATAGAAACGATTAAAAGTGGCAGACGGACCTATGGCCACCGTTTTATGAACAAAAAATCGCTCGCCGCAAGTGATTTTGATGAGTACTCCGCTGCCCTTAAATCTGCTTTTGTGATACCTGATTTTGAAGAGCGAAAGGAGATGGTCCGGCAAGCAGCGGAAAATGCCGTACGATCTGTAGGGGGACGGCTCCTGCCGGATGAAGAGTTGTTGAATACAGTTGCCAACCTGGTGGAATATCCCGCGGTTACTGTAGGGACATTTTCGTCCGATTTCTTGCAGCTTCCGGATGAGGTCCTCATTACATCGATGCGTGAACATCAAAAATATTTTGCGGTAATCGACACGCAGAATCGTCTGATGCCATACTTTGTAGCGGTCAATAATACACCTGTATCCGACATGTCGATTGTCACGAAGGGACATGAACGTGTTTTAAGGGCCAGGTTGGAAGACGCGCGTTTCTTTTTTGAAGAAGACAGCAAGCTTCCATCGGCTCAACTCGTGGAAAAACTAAAGGGAGTGCTGTTTCAGGCCAAGCTTGGGACAACTTACGACAAGATTGGCCGTGTAAAGGAGTTAACCGCCCATCTTTCCGAACTTGTCTCTCCCGAACTAAAAGAACACGCATCTCGTGCGGCATGGCTTTCCAAGGCCGATCTTGTATGCCAGATGGTCGGAGAATTCCCAAAGCTCCAGGGGATCATGGGACGTATCTATGCCGAGCGTTCCGGAGAACCCAAAGAGGTGGCTCATGCAATTGAAGAACACTATTTGCCGACATTTGCCGGAGATCGTCTTCCGGAGTCACCTGCCGGCGTAATACTGAGTATTGCTGACAAGCTTGATACCATTGTGGGCTGTTTCGGGGTTAATCTGATCCCGACAGGCACTTCCGATCCGTACGCCCTGAGAAGACAGGCCCTGGGGATTATTCACATTATTCTCGACAAAGAGATTTCTTTGTCGTTGAACTCTTTAATAGACAAGGCCATCAGTCTGTTCGGTGATAAGTTGAGCAGCCCTCCGGAGAAGATACGATCCGATGTCATGACATTTTTCAGACATCGCCTTGAAAACATAATGGTCGAATCCGGTTTTTCAAAGGATGTGATAGACGCGGTACTCAGCGCATCATGTGATGACATAGTCTCGGACAAGGCCAGAATAGAGGCCCTTGAAAAACTCAAAAAGGAACCCGATTTTGACCCGATTGCCATTGCATTCAAACGCGTCGTCAATATAATCAAACAGCAAAAGAAGCTGATCAAAGAGGGCAAAGATACCCTCTCCTTTAGTGATACCGTTAATCCTGATCTATTCCAGGAACAATGCGAATCCGATCTATATCACTCATTTCAACAAACCGCTCATACCATCTCAAACTATTTGCAAAACAGGGCCTACGACGAGGGTCTGCATACAATGGTCCATCTCAAAAAGCCGATCGACGCCTTTTTTGACGGAGTCATGGTCCTTGCCGAGGAAGAAGAACTGCGAAAAAACCGGCTGGCGCTCCTGAGCAAGATTGAGGAGCTTTTTGGACAGTTTGCGGATTTTTCAAAGATTTCGACATAGTGGACGGGGTTCGTGTGGTTGTTAGTTCGGGAGGTTATTTCTGATCGAGGATTGCCGTTATTCTCTCACACAGCTCCTCCATATTAAACGGTTTCTGAATAAAACCATTACAGCCACGTTCCAATATCGCGGTCGCCTGGCCGTCGATGCTGTATCCGCTGGAAAGGAGTACCCTGACATTGGTATTAATCGCTTTCAGCCTATCGTAGACCTCTCCACCACTCATTTCCGGCATAATCATGTCAAGGATCACCAGATCTATAGTATCCTTGTGCGCTTTGTAGATCTCAACGGCTTCCTTACCGCTCGCGGCCCCGAATACTCGGTGTCCCAAGTGCTCCAGCACCTCAACCCCGACATCCAACACCCGCGCCTCATCGTCCACGAACAGGAGGGTCCTCCTGCTTTCCTCAATGGCGTGATTGGCAATTGTGACACCCTTTTCGACCTTTTTCTCTGACGCAGGCAGGTACACACAGAAGGTGGTCCCGCGTCCCTTTTCAGACTCAACTGCAACGTATCCGCCGTGGCCCTGGACAATCCCGTATACGGAAGCAAGCCCCAGGCCAGTGCCTCTTCCCACCTCCTTTGTGGTAAAAAAAGGCTCAAACACGCGTTCTTGGGTCTCTTTATCCATACCCGGGCCCGTGTCAGTCACCGCTAAGAGGACATAGCTGCCCGGCCTTGGATTATGCACGCTGCTTTGCATCGCCTCGTGGGTCACGTTCAGGGTCTTCAAGACAAGATTCCCTCCGCCGGGCATGACATCGGCGGCATTCACATAGAGGTTCAGAAGTGTCTGCTCAATCTGTCCCTGGTCGGCCTCAACAGCAAACAGGTCTTGGGCAAGTTCTCGATGAATTACGATTTCCTTCCTGGCCCTGCCAAAGGCGGCTGAAGTCTCTTCCACAAGTTGGTTAAGATCAATTGGCTTGACTTCATAGCGTCCCTTTCTGGCGTAGCCGAGAAGCTGTCTGGTAAGTTTGGCACCGCTTTGGATCTGTTTTTCGATTCCTTTGAGATATTCATAGTGCGGATGGGCCGCATCAATATCGGCCACCATCAAGAAGGTATTGCCCTGGATGGCCATGAGTAGATTGTTAAAATCATGGGCAATGCCGCCTGCAAGGGTGCCGATGGCTTTCATCTTCTGGGCCTGTTGTAGCTGGGCTTCGAGTTCCTTCTTTTCTTCCTCTGCACGCTTGCGGTCACTGATGTCACGTACCGAGCAAAGAACCCCCACACATGTCCCGGATTCATCAAGAACGGGGGTCTTAGCCACTTGGACCCAGTTTTTACCCTTAGTCCCCGTGATCTTTTCATCAATTATCTTAGGCTGACCTGTCTCCATGACCCTTGTATCGTCACGACGGTATATCTCAGCCTCATCGTGGGGAAAGAGTTCGATGTCTGTCTTGCCGATGATTTCTTCCGCCCGTTTGCCTATGAACCGGCAGAACGCCGGATTAACCGCCTCGTAAACAGAATTGCGATCTTTCAGAACAAGCAGGTCAGGCGTAGAAGCGAGAATGGTACTCATCAGATTTTTTTGTTGGCGCAGCCCCTCCTCTATCTGTTCGCGTTCGATGATTTCCCTTTGAAGTTGCTCATTTATGGTTCTCAGTTCGACTGTGCGCTGTTCCACTAGTTTCTCCAGGTTCTCCCGGTATTTCTTTAGTTCTTCTTCGCGTTGCTTTTGTTCCGTGATATCCCAAAAAATTCCTAATATTCCGATGACGTTTCCCTGTTCGTCCCTCATAGGCGTCTTAACCGTATGCACAGTCATTGCTTGACCACCCTTAGTATATTTTTCTTCAAGATTTTCTGTCTCTCCCCCCTCCATGATCCTGTTATCGTCTGCTCTGTATTTTTCCGCCAAGTCCCTTGGATAGAAGTCAGAGTCGGTCTTTCCCATGATTTCGTCGGGTCTAATTCCTAAATCCCGGGCGTAATTCTCATTACAGGATACATACACTGAATTTCTATCCTTGAGAAATATTGCCTGTGGGAGATTCTCAAATAATGTTTTGTACTTGTTCTCACTCCTCTGAAGCAATTCCTGTGCCTGCTTGCGCTCGGTGATGTCTCTCGCAAACTCGATTGCCCCCGAGACATTCCCGCCTTCATCTATAATCGGATAGGCATAGATTTCGAAACTCCTGCCTCCGGCCCTCTTTTCATCTTCAGAGGTAGACGTTCGATAGGCAACAGTTTTAGTTCTATATGCCTCGGCCACGGCACAATCCGGGCAAATCTCTTTCCGGCCTTTCAGCGCCTCAAAGCACTTGCGGCCAAGGACCGATTCTCTTCCGGGCAGGCCAAATGCCTTAATTAGAACCTCATTCAAGTCGGTCAGATTGAAATCGAGATCAACGACGTTGATAGTATCCTGTATGGCATCGAAGACGGCACGCAGCTTTTGATGCTCTGAACGCGACTCTTTATCCACACGGTCGCGCTCAGCCGCATCCTTTTCTAATTCCTTGACTCTTTGCTCTATCTGTTCGTAGGTTGGCTTTTTTGCCACGAGAAAATCCTCCGCTCGTCCAAAAGCAATCAATCTTATTGAATATACTTAAACATTACCATACCTCATCCACACCGTCCAATCAAATTTTTATTAGTCCGAAAGAAGGAAATAGGCGCCGGCCAACGTATCTTACCGATAACGCATGCAGCGGCAGGGGGAGTTGTTAAAAAGGCTGGCTGTGTTGTTCGGTTCTTTTCCCATCCCAATCTGTAACCTTGAATGTCCAATGTTGTGGTGTATTACCCCTGGGAAGCCTTGACACAACCATACGGTCGTGATAGTCTCTCCACTCCACTCAAATTCTACTATGATTCGCTAACCCCATCAGAAGGGGATAACATGCATTGAATACCAAGACCCCGGTTCTCATAAAGAGAGGCGGGGTTTTGTGCTTTTGAGCATGATGCTTTTGAGGAAACATCTGAGATGAAAGCTGAAGATACAACAAAAGAGCAACTCATAAATGAATTGACAGAATTGCGCCAGCGGGTAACTACATCGGGGTCATTGGAAGAGTGCCGCAAGAGGGTGGAGGAAGCCCTGCACGAGAGCGAGGAGAGGTATCGGCGTATCACCGAGGCAGTGACGGACTACATTTTCACGGTTCGCATTGAGGATGGACATCCAGTAGAAACCGTTCATGGTCCTGCGTGTATTGCTGTGACCGGCTATACCCCCGAGGAGTATGCTTCCGATCCGTACTTATGGTTTCAGATGGTACATGAGGAAGATCGCGCGGCCGTCCAGGAGCAGGCCAGGCGTCTTATTTTAGGGCAAGACTCGCAGCCCCTTGAACATCGCATTTTGATAAAGGACGGCGTCATCCGTTGGGTAAAGAACACACTCGTTCCCAATTACGACACAGAAGGCAAACTCCTGTCATACGATGGTTTAGTTAGCGACATCACCGAGCGTAAACAGGCTGAGGAGGCCCTGCGGGAGAGTGAGGCACAGAAACAGGCCATCCTTGATGCTTCGGTTGATATGATAATGCATATTGATAGGGAGATGAGCATAGTCTGGGCAAACAAGATGGCGGCCGCTGTGGTTAATAAAACCCCTAAAGATCTTATAGAATATACGTGTCATAAATTTTTTCAGAACGCCGATGTCCCTTGTCCTGGTTGCCCTTGTAAGAAGGCGCTCGAAACAGGGGATAGCGAATGCGCAACTCTATATCAGCCTGCCATGAATACTGTGGGCGAATCTTATTGGGAACACTATGGCGTCCCGCTCAAGGATGAATCCGGTCAGGTCGTCGGAGTCCTTGAGATTGCACGAAACGTTACGGAAAAGGTAAAAGCCGAACATGCACTGGTTCGGGCCAATGAGGATTGGGAAAATACATTTGATGCCATAACTGACATGGTTATGCTGCTGGACAGTGAACACCAAATTCTTCGCGCGAACAAGACTACGGCTGAAACTTTGAATATCACCAAGGAAAATTTGGTGGGCAAGAAATGTTATGAAGTCGTGCACGGCCTAAGCCACCCGATCAAGCAATGCCCGTTAGCACGCACCATGAAAACATTAGAGCCCCACACCAAAGAGATAGTAATACCCACCATAGGCGGAACTTTCATATGCTCTACCTCTCCCATAGTAGACCACGCAGGAAAGCTGATAGGTTATACCCATACCCTTAAGGACATTACTAAGTCAAAGCGGCTTGAATCCAAACTTCAACAAGCTCAGAAGATGGAGGCCATCGGGACCCTTGCAGGTGGCATTGCCCATGACTTTAACAATCTGCTCACGGGTATACTGGGGAATGCCTCCTTGATGTTCTTAGGCATTGATTCGTCACATCCAAATTATAATAGGCTGAAACGCATTGAAAAAATGGTTATAAGCGGGGTGAAGCTCACCAGCCAGCTTCTTGGCTACGCCAGGAAGGGAAGATATGAGATCAAGCCCATTGACCTGAACCAATTGGTAAAAGAAACCTCTGACACTTTTAGCCGAACCAGAAAGGAGATTACGATTCATCGAGAGTTTGCCAAAGACCTATTTGCCGTAGAGGCGGACCATGGACAAATCGAGCAAGTCCTGTTGAATCTGTTTGTGAATGCTGCAGATGCCATGCCTGGCGGTGGAGATCTATTCTTGATGACCATGAATGCGACTCGCAAGGATATGAAATGCAAGGGGTATGATCCAAAGCCGGGCAACTATGTCCTGCTAATGATTGCTGACAAAGGCATGGGCATGGACAAAAGCACGATGGAGCGCATCTTTGATCCGTTCTTTACGACCAAGGAGATGGGCCGGGGCACAGGTCTTGGCTTGGCATCAACTTACGGTATAATAAAGGGCCATGGTGGATATATTGATGTCGAATCCAAGAAAGGGCATGGGACCACCTTCAGGATTTATCTACCTGCATCGAAAAAAAAGGTCCGGAAAGTTCTCACAACTACTAAGAAATTCAGTAAAGGAACCGGAACAATCCTGCTGGTGGATGATGAAGACCTTGTCCTGGATGTAAGCAAGGAATCATTGGAGGCTATGGGCTACCGGGCACTCACAGCCAAAGACGGAAAAGAGGCTATCCACGTTTACAAGAAAAACCGGGATGAGATAGACATCGTCCTTTTGGACATGGTTATGCCCAATATGGGGGGTGGCGAAGCCTATGACCGCATGAAGGAGATCAACCCCAATATAAAAGTTCTCCTTTCAAGCGGTTACAGCATAGACGGCCGGGCAACCGAGATATTAAAGCGAGGCTGTAATGGTTTTATCCAGAAACCTTTTAATATAAACGAGCTGTCTGAAAAAATAAGGGAGATTCTGGAGAAAAAATAGCTAGGAGGCTGTCCGAGAATTATGTCCGTCACGAAAAAGAGTGAGAACGAGACAAAATTTTCGGACAGCCTCCTATGGCACTATTTGAGACCTTTGCAAAACGCCCCCTTTTGCCCAATTTCTGCGTCAGGCTCAGATTTTAATACTCAAAATACTCAATGTATTCCTCCGTTTAAAATCTTCGCCTTCCTTGACCTTGAACAAAATTAGGCATTTTTCAAAGGTCTCATTTCCAAATCATAGCAAGCACAATCCCCAGTATGAGCCACAACGGTACAGATATGACCAGGGCCAGGGTCATCCCGCGGAAAACACCCAAATCCCTGAAAAGCGCATGCCGCTCCAACGCTCTATTAATAATTATTTCCAGCTCCTCCATATTGAAGGGCTTTGGAATGAAGTCGTAAGCCCCTTTCTTAATGGCCTCAACTGCCGATTCAATGGTGCCATGACCGGTAATAACAACAACCACAACCCGCTTGTCCAGGCTCTTTGCCGCCTCCAGGAGCTTCATGCCGTCCATATCCGGCATCTTCAAATCCGTAATGATCAGTTGAAAATCCCCCTGTTCAAACTTGGACAACGCCTCGTGCCCGCCATAGGCAGCAACGGCCTGATAACCCAAGTTGGTCAGGTACTCCACAAGCACATCTGCCAATTGTTTCTCGTCGTCCACCACAAGAATCCGTGCCCCACCCCCGCTAAAGACCACAGCATGCCCTCCTGTTTAACATAATTTCCAGATAACGCTATAATATAAGGGGGGTTGTACCGGGAAGAAGTTATTTATTTACAAACGTACGTTATATATTAAAACAACACGGGGCAAAGGGATTTATTCCCAAGCCATATCAGTTGACAGATATGCTTAAGAAAGTCAGGGAGGCCCTGGATATGACTGTAGTTCCAAGTGATCTAAAGTGCGCCGTCATCAAGCGCCTCTCTTGTTTTTCTCAGAAGATCCTTTGGCGAAACCGGTTTTGGAATAAAATGTGTCCCTTTTTCCAGGACTCTTTTTTTGGATATGACGTCACCAAGATATCCACTCGTAAAGATTGTCTTAACCCCGGATCGTATAGCTCTTATCTCTTCATAGGCTACTGTGCCGTCCTTCTTTGGCATTACTACATCAAGAATAACAAGCTCTATTGAGTCTCTATTTTCCTTGAATTTTATGACGGCATCGTCTCCGTCCACGGCCTTTATTACCTTGTAACCGGCCCCATTAAGCACCACGCTCATGAGTTCTCTGACCCCTTTATCGTCTTCTGCCAGAAGTACCGTCTCAGTGCCGCCTCTCGGAGAAGCGATGGGTGTCCGCTCCGTTTCCTCAAATGCTGCTTTAACTGCGGGAAGGTATATGTTAAATGTTGCGCCCTTGCCGGATTCGCTGTCAACATTGATGTAGCCGTTGTGCTGCTTGATTATCCCGTACACCATGGACAGCCCGAGTCCTGTCCCCTTGCCGACCTCTTTAGTGGTAAAGAATGGCTCGAATATCCTTCTTCTGGTCTTTTCATTTATGCCTATGCCTGTATCCGTAACTGATATGAGGGAATAAGCCCCGGGCTTAACATCATAATTCTGCTCTTTCATGAATTTAGCGTCCAATTGAACAGATAGCGTACTTATGGTCAATTGCCCTCCCTCCGGCATAGCATCCCTTGCGTTTGTGGCAAGGTTCATGAGGACCTGCTCTATCTGGCCGCTGTCTGCCATTATGGCCAAATTCTTATCTGTAACGATTGTTTTAAGTTCAATATCCTCACCAATGAGCCTTGATAAGAGTTTCTCCACCCTCTCTATAATCTCCTTAAGGTTTGCCGGCTTTGGATGGAGTATCTGTCGTCTGCTGAAGGCAAGGAGACCCTGGGTTAGATGAGCAGCCTTCTCGGATGCGCTAAGTATGTGGTCGACATAGGCCGACAACGGATCATCGACACTGATCTTTGTCCGCAAAACGCCCCCATAGCCCATTATGGCTGTAAGTATGTTGTTGAAATCGTGAGCAATGCCCCCTGACAGTTGGCCGACTGCTTCCATCTTATGTGCATGAAGGAGTTGCCGCTCAAGCTTCTTGTGTTCCGTTACATCTCGCATTATCCCCCGGTATACCACGACAGTCCCTTTCTCATCGCAGACGGCCGTAGCGGTTACAAGCATAATCAGCTTCTCCCCGTCCCTTTTTTTCATCTCTATTGCATAATCTTTGACACACCCATTCTGCTCAAGTATTTGCTGATACGTTTCTCTATCCTCCGGGTTG
>JAFDAE010000372.1 GCA_019314005.1 Deltaproteobacteria bacterium
CTATCGACATAAATACACCCATTTTTAGTCCGGATTCAGAACATATCGTTTATATTACCAAGAAAGCTGAAAAATGGTGTGCTGTAACTGATTCTAATGAACATGAATGTTATGATGGCATATCAGTACCTTTTTTCAGTCCCGACTCGAGCAAGATAGCCTATATTGCAAAGAAGGGGGAGAAAAAAGTTGTAGTGATCAATGGCAAGGAAACAAAAACCCATGATGGAATATATTCAAAACATCGTCCGACCTTCAGCTCCGACTCTGCCAACCTCTCTTACATAGCTTTACAGGGCAAAACAATGTTCATGGTGGAAAATGGCAAAGAAAGCGATGCGCACGACCTCATATCACAGCAACTTTACAGCCCTGATTCCACTCACCTGGCCTATGCGGCTAAAAAAGACAATAAATTATTCATGGTAGTAGATGGGCAACCCCGCGAACAGGAATATGATCAAATATTTCTTTACCTTTACAGCCGGGACTCTTCGCAACTGGCTTTTATTGTTAATAAAGATAATAAGTGGTTTGTTGTAAATAATGGTAAAGAGGGGAAATATTTTGATAATATCATGTCCCCAGCATATAGTGACAACTCGAAACGCTTCGCATATATCGGGGTGAAAAGTAATAAATCATTTTCAGTTGTTGATGGCAAGATTGGAAATAGATACGACAAAATTGAACAATTAAAATTCAGCCCGGATTCTTCCCGCGTTGCTTATATTGCAATCAATAATGAACGGCAATTCATGGTGATTAATGGCGAAGAAGGTCCAAGTTATGATGATATCATTTTTTACACATTCAGCCCAGACTCGAATCATGTAGCATATATTGCAAAAAAAGGGGATATTTGGGTAACTGTGGTAGATGGAAAAAAAGGGTCACAATATGATAATATATTTTATTTAGTGTTTAGTCCCGATTCAAAACACTTTATGTATATTGCGAAAAAGACTGATAAATGGATGGTTGTTGTGGATGGAAAAGAAGGGCCGGAATACGATGCTGCTGCTTATCCGACATTCAGCCCTGATTCGACTTACAATGCATACATTGCGCAAAAAGATAAAAAATGGTTTATCGTTGTAAATCAAAATGAGTGCAAAAAAATGTTTCCCGGATTTGTCAAGGGTTCTTCTCTTATCTTCGACTCCCCTAATCAATTACATGCACTTGTTTTAAGCGAGGCTGATAAAAGTTTTGCCCTCTACGAGGTCAATATCAAAAGCGATTAAAAAAACCTATGATAAAAACAATACCCATATTTCTTCAAGGTAGAGCTATTTTTGAAAGTACGTACTGCTAATAATATTTCCGTCAGAAAAATCAACTTTTCCGACAACAATACGTTAAAGATACTTCTTGGAGAGTATGACGGAAATATCAAAAAAATCGAAAAGCTCGAAAAGGTGAAGCTGAGAGCCAAGGGGAATACTCTCTCTATCTCCGGCGATGAAGAATGCGCTGCCTTTGTGTATAAGCTTGTCTCACAGCTCTATTCTTTAATAGAAAAAGGCTATCCCATCTATCCGGCAGATGTGGAGTATTCACACCGGATACTGTCGCAAAACGGTTCTGTCGATATCGAAAAGATTTTTCTCGATACGGTCTTTATTCCATCCAAAAAACGTGTCATAACCCCTAAGAGCATCGCCCAGAAGCTTTACATCGATTCAATACGGAACAATGATATCGTCTTCGGCATCGGTCCTGCCGGCACGGGAAAGACCTATCTAGCCATGGCCATGGCTGTCGGCGCCCTTCTCAGCAAGAAAGTAAATCGCATCGTCCTGACGAGGCCCGCCCTGGAGGCGGGAGAAAAGCTGGGATTTCTCCCGGGCGATCTTGCGGAAAAGGTGAATCCCTATCTGAGGCCCGTTTACGACGCCCTCTACGACATGATGGATTTTGACCGTGCCTCTAACATGATCAGCAAGGGAATCATCGAGGTCGCTCCGCTTGCCTTTATGCGGGGACGTACGCTGAACGATTCCTTCGTGATTCTCGATGAGGCCCAGAACACTCCGTCAGAGCAGATGAAGATGTTTCTGACACGGCTCGGTTTCGGATCAAAGGCGGTCATCACGGGTGATGTGACACAGACAGATCTGCCGCCAGATAAGATATCAGGACTCGTCGAGATCGAAGGCATCCTGAAAAAGATTGAAGGGATCAAATTCGTCTATTTCTCTGAAATCGATGTCGTCAGGCATTCTCTGGTCCAGGATATTATCAGGGCCTACAATCATTTGGATTCAAAAAGAAAAAACAATCGAGACGAATAAAGGCCTTCTTATGTTCCTGAAGAAGAAGAAAAATAACAACGGGAAAAATAACAACTCACTTGCATCGAAGATTGTGCCTCGCTTTGTCAAAAATCCCCTGCTCCAGAGATGGGCCATTTTAATATCAATAAGCATTGTGCTTGCCTTTATTCTGTCGCCTCGCATCACTCACATAAGACCTCCCGATTACGAAGTGACTTCAATTGCGACAAAAGACATAAAGGCTGACCGGAATTTCCTCGTCGAAGACCGGGCAGTCACGGAACAGAAACGCCTGGAGACGGTAACCCGTGTTCAGTCAATTTTCGACTATGACAGGAACATGCCTGCAAAAATCGGGATAAAGATGTCGAAGGCATTCCTGATAATGGAAAATGCCTATAAACTGATCGAAAAGGAAGACCTGACTTCTAAAG
>JAFDAE010000373.1 GCA_019314005.1 Deltaproteobacteria bacterium
TTCAATTGCTGTCTCCTTTTAAGATCTATCTTTTCTATTTTTCAGAATACGACAGACACTACACATATCCTATAGCTTATAGCAATACCTATACCAGCTTTAGAAACGAGTGCTATCTCATTAGTAACCGCCTAAAATTGTAGAGGATATTTTTTTGTGTTCAAAGATAGGGGGAACACTTATTGAAAATATATGCAAAGGCGTTCCACTTGCCAACAATCTCCTTTACACTATCGTGGAAGTTTGTTGCACATATTTTCTGTTTAGAGGTCAGAAGTCGGAAGACAGATGGCAGAAGACAGAGGACAGAGGACAGAAGGCAGAAGTTAGAGGATAGAGGTCGGAGGATAGATGACAGAGGACAGAGTACAGAAGGCAGAAGTTAGAGGATAGAGGTCAGAAGGTAAAGCTGAAAGCTCAAAGGATCCATACCCGACACCCATGATTAGAGGAATCGCACGCCTCCACGGAAGGTGTTGTTTTCGGCCTTGGTTATCCATACAACCTCTGCATTGGCCTTTGCTTGGTTGGGTTTTAGATGGGAAAGATCTACTTCAAACTTTTCTGCGAAATCAAACCCCTGGTCCTTTTTACACAGAAAACTCAAGCCTCCAGTGGATATATCAATTGTGTCGATACTTATCCTTTTCGTGTGTCCAGGTTCTTCATAGTTGGTTGAGAAATAGACGGGAACGGAGATTTTGCTCCTTGGGAATTTTCGTTTCTGCATATTCTGATAAAGTCTGGTCTTTTCCAGTGAGGATTCGAGCACTTCGATAATGTCTTTCAGTCTACATGGCTTAGTAAGAAAACCGTGTATATTCACGCTGTTGATCATTTCTGAGACAATTCTATGGTTAATTAGTGACCCCGTGCAGAGGATAGAGGTAAGTTCTGGTTTTTTTTCTTTGAGGACTTTTACTAATGACAGTCCGTCCATTCCAGGCATTGTATAGTCTACGAAAGCTACATCGCACTCGACATGGTCAAACTGGTTTAATGCCTCTAAGGGGTCTGTAAAAGAAGTCACAGGATAGTTGCACATTTCCAGAAGGTCTTTTAACTCTTCAAGGATTACAGGATCGTCATCTACAAGCAGTATTTTTGGTTTTTTCATGCTTTAGCTATCCTTTATCAAACTCAAGGCCTTTTGAGACATCATTATCAAAAATAGTTTTTTACAGCATTTATCATGCCAATATCAGTCATAAACTATGAGTCATAAACTATGAGCCATGAGCTATTAGCTAAAATGCTGCTTGACTACTTTTTGAAAGGTCTGATAGTATCCCAGTATTACTGGTAATCGTTCCTCTTCGCTAATACACGGGAGCTTTTGCACTATACGGTATTAGTTCGTGGACTTCAAGCCTTATTTTGTTGTATCCACTGCGCTGCATCGCATCTTTGGGTGCAAAGTTTTTCTCTATATTATGCAAACTTTTGCATATAGATGTTAAAAATGTGGATTGTGAATTACATTAAGCATTAAAGGGGGGCATTATGCGAGAGGGATTTGTACGTTTTGGAAGACTGCTGGCATTGAGTATGGTGGTTGCCATTATTGGAGGGTGTATGTCTGCAATGAATGGTGATTCTATGGAAGGCGAAGTAGATACTAGGCGAAGTAGATACTTACCAAGCAGAGGAGTCTGCTTCAACATCTTATTATGATTTTGGAGATGTTCTCATACCAGAGGCGTTGACGCTTAATAAAAAGAAGTCCTTTGTGTATCGTACTGAAAAATTTATAACCGGCATCCTGGCATTTTCCGGGCGTGTGGACGTAGAATCTCTTATCGAGTTTTTCACCAATAATATGGTAAAGGATAATTGGCAACTGATCAGCGTGTTTAAGTCTCCTAAGTCGATTATGTTTTTTAGCAAGAAGAATCGTAGTTGCATTATCAACATCATGGATAAGCCCTTTTCTACAGAAGTTGAGATATGGGTGGCGCCTGTTTTGGGGAGCGAAGAGGAAACGCTGGTTAATTAGCAAAGAGCGGAGAGCATAGAGCTGAGAGGGTAGAGAATAGAGGACAGAAGACAGAAGACAGAGGGCAGATGACAGAGGTCTCTGACATTGATCATTGATCATCTGTCATTGTTAAATGTTAAATGATAAATGAAAAATGCCAAATGCCAGATGTTCGTCTGTTTTCTATCCTCGAAATGAGATCAGTTGACTTAAGAGGTTGAAACAATATGAGTAGTATACTGCACGGCAAAGAAATCATCATTGGTGTATCCGGCGGGATTGCTGCTTACAAGAGTGTGGAGCTTGTCCGCCTTCTCGTAAAAGAGGGGGCAAGGGTGCGTGTTGTTATGACGCAGGCTGCTACGGCCTTTGTAGGGCCCATGACGTTTGCAACGCTTTCCAAGGGACCGGTTTTAACGGATCTGTTTCAAAAAAATGGCGAATCAGAAATTCGGCATATTTCATGGGCCGAAGAAGCGGATGCCGTTGTCATTGCTCCTGCCACCGCAAATATCATAGCCAAGTTGGCCCATGGTATTGCTGACGATCCCCTTACAACACTACTCCTTGCGGTTCAGAAGCCGGTATTGATTTGTCCCTCCATGAATGTTCGGATGTATCAAAATCCCATAACCCAGGAGAATCTGATACGGCTCAAAAACTTTGGCTTTCACATATTGGAGCCTGAAAGCGGTCCGATGGCCTGCGGCGACAGCGGGCCGGGGCGTTTGCCTGAACCGCAGACTATTGTTGAACACTTAAAGAGATCAGTCTTGTCGGCAGACCTTGAGGGCGAGTCTTTTTTAATAACAGCAGGCCCTACACAGGAGCCGATGGATCCGGTAAGGTTCCTGAGCAATCCCTCTTCCGGCAAGATGGGGTATGCCCTGGCCAAGGCGGCATGCCGAAGAGGCGCTAAGGTCGTGCTGATCACCGGGCCCACATCTCTTGATAGTCCTCGTGGTGTTGAGGTGGTCCGGGTCCGCACCGCAAAAGAGATGGAGAAGGCAGTCTTGCAATATTTTGATTCTGCCTCTATAATTATAAAAGCTGCGGCAGTTTCAGATTACAGGCCGGTAGAAGTGTTAGAACAAAAAATGAAAAAGCACGGCGAAAATCTGGTCGTAGAACTGTGCAGGACACCGGATATATTGAAAAGATTAGGGGGAATCAAAGGGGGGCGCATATTGGTGGGGTTTGCCGCGGAGACCGAAAATGTTGTTGAAAATGCCGAAACCAAACTTAAAGAGAAGAATCTTGATTTGATTGTGACAAACGATGTGAGCATGCCGGATTCCGGATTTGGTACTGACACAAATCGAGTCACTCTGATTTTCAGGGACGGTCGCAGTGAACCGCTTCCTCTGATGTCCAAGGATGAATTGGCGGATGTGATTTTAGATAGAGTTATGGGAATAAAAACTTTGGGGTTCAGACAGGATTAACAGGATGGGACAGGATGAAAAAATAAGGCTTTGTTCTTAAGGAAAAGACCTATCCTGAAGATCCTGTTAATCCTGTCTAAAAAATAAATCTAATGAGAAACTCTTCCACATACAAAGACGACAAGCCCCTCCTGTTTGATGAAGTAGTGAATGACCTTAGGGACTACTTAAGATACATGGGCGCAATGGGGTGTAATGGGTTTGCGCTTTCCGGGAAGACGCGGGATATCCTGGACAAGTGGGGCACAGGTGCGGCAAAAGTTGAGACATTGAAGGATATACGAAAGGATTTAGGTGATTGCAAGAGGTGTAAGCTTTCTAAGGGACGCAAGAATATCGTTTTTGGTCAGGGGAATCCCCGGGCACGACTTGTTTTTGTGGGAGAAGGCCCCGGCCATGAAGAAGATGTACAAGGTGAACCATTTGTTGGAGCGGCCGGTCAGCTCTTGACTAAGATTATCCAGGCCATTGATCTGACCCGAGAAGATGTCTACATATGCAATATTGTAAAGTGCCGTCCGCCGCGCAACAGAAATCCGGAACAGGATGAGATTGATGCCTGCTTACCTTTTCTTGTCCGCCAGCTAAAAGCAATCCAACCCCGTGTTATCTGCGCCCTGGGGGCTATTGCCGCACAGACTTTGCTGAATACAAATGATCCGATAACAAAGCTCAGGGGAGGTACGCATGAGTATGAAGGGATAACTTTAATCCCCACGTATCATCCTGCATACCTCCTTCGGAATCCCGCAAAGAAGCGTGATGTGTGGGAAGATATGAAGAAGGTTAAGAAGATTGTCATTGGTCATTAGTTGGGTGACAGAGGTCAGAGGACAGAAGACAGAAGTCAGAAGCCAGG
>JAFDAE010000005.1 GCA_019314005.1 Deltaproteobacteria bacterium
GAATTTGGTCCGTTTCTCACTCTTTTGCAGTAGGATCAGAATTTTCGGACAGTCTCATATTTTGTGTACACTCATCGTGATACTCTTGATTGAATGGGAAGGAGGTTAGTTATGAAAAAGGTGGCTGTTGTGGGGTGTGGTTCGTATATGGACAGCGGGTATGGATGCCCGGGTGAATGGCGATGTCTGAAGGCCGCAGCCCTTGGCGACGGAAAGTTTGACGATCCCTGTCAGGTGATTGCGTTTGTAAAGTGTCAATGCCCTGGCCGGTCAACCGTGCCCAACTTCGGCATGGCGATGAAGCTCTCAGAGATCAAACCGGATGCTATTTATTTGAGTGGATGCTATTTATTTGAGTTCATGCCTGGCGAATGCCAAGCCGGACTGCCCTTACCGATCGGCTGAAGACTTGGCCAAGATGCTAAAAGACAAAACCGGCATTGAGGTAGTAATGGGCACACACGATTACCATTGATGCCCTTGTAAAAAATCTGTTTGAATTAAATTTGACAGGAGAAATCTGCCATGGCCGACGTTTACCATGCGCTCGGGCTCAATATGCATCAGCCTCTTGGAAATCTTATCGCTCTGCACAATTCCAATGAACGGTGGGAGGCAAAACAGATCCTGTGGTGTTATGATCGGCCTACCCGCATGTTGGAGGGGTACGAGGATGTTGCCCGGCTTCACATGGACTTTTCCGGGACCCTGCTGAAACAGCTTGAAGATCCTGCCATACGTGAGACCTTTCACGATGTAGTTGATATAGAAGATTTTTTGAATCGCTACAGGAGTTCGAATATCGAGTTCGTGGGGACCGGTCTCTACCATCCTGTGTATCCATTAATTCCGGAAGCTGACTGGGACGCCCAGACGTCGTGGTGGATCGGGTTAGGCCAACATCTCCTGGGGCGAGATAAATTCCAGGGATTCTGGCCCCCTGAAATGGGATTTTGCATGGAGATGATTCCTATGCTCAAGCGTCACGGTTATAAATATGTGATCGTGGACTGCTGGTATATCAAACCGAAGCGTGAGATGCGCTGGGAAGAGCTACGTTATCGGCCGTACATTGCTCGTTATGATGGAGAGGAAATCATTGTGGTGCCGCGTGACCGGGAACTTTCCGACGCCCAGGAATCGGGTCTTGATCCGGGTTGGTTTCAGCACGAACTTTATGAGAGGACCAAGTGGTGTGATTTTCCCGCATTAGTTACCACGTGGAGCGACGGAGAGAATGGGGGTGTGTTCCGTACCTCACACGTGGAAAGCGGTTTCTGGGGATATTTTTACCATACTATTCTTGATCGGTACCGGGAGGGGACCCTTGGCTTTACCCCTATTCACATCAGTGAATACCTGGAGAAATATCCTCCCACCGAAGAGATAGAGATACACCGGGGCGCCTGGAATACAGGTCACCATTGGGGCGGCGATTTTACTCAATGGACAGGTTCGCTCCTTCAGAAGAGAGGCTTTGACGAGATACGCAATGTCAGCGCCTATTACCAAAAGGCAAAGAAAGTGTTTGACGAACATGGCCAAGAGGCTGACAACCCGGAAGAGGTTCGTCAATTGATCATAAAAGCATACGATCACCTATTAGTAGCCGAGACGAGTTGTAACTTCTATTGGGGAAGTCGATGGGTGCACCGTTCCTTTGACGAACTGGAACAGGCGTACTATAATCTTGACACGGCAATGGCTAGGATGCCAAAGAAAAAAGGTAAGCGTTTAACTCACTTCAAACTTTAATATACCTTAAAACTTTGCGCCTTTGCGGTGAATTATATGAAAGAAACAGATATTATATGTTAAAGCTGATTTCAGAAGACGACAAAAATCGGTGGTGCGCCAAACGGGAACAATGGGTCCACTGGGAGGCGTGCAGAAATCGAGCCTACCATAAAAACGAGAAGGCCTGCCTGAAATGTTTTAATGAGTTTTTGCAACTCAAGCTTCCTCTTTCCTTAAAGAAGACTCATGCAAGGAGATAGATAATAGCTATTTCTGGATGGACACTATAAAAATGTTGGAAAAGAGAGACATAGTATATGCAGAAAAGGTTCTAAGTGATTTGCAGGACAACGTAACCCTTGATTTCTTTGCTGCTGATCATTCTGAAAACAAGAACTTTGAGAGGTTTGTGGAAGAGCTCTCCTCCCGGTTTAAAAAAATCCGGTTTGAAGTTAAAGAGACAGAGGGAGGGAATCTTCCGGCTATTGTTGTAGGCGGTAAGGTATATTATCACGCCATACCGGACAAAACGGAATTCGCTCCCTTTATTGATGCCGTATCGACCGCCTCGCGTAAATCCCCTTCTGTGAATACCAAAACCGGAACCGACATCAAGATTGTTGTAATGCCGGGTTGTATCTACTGCCCGAATGCAGTTCGCAATACGGTGGGGTTTGCCTTTTCAAACAACGGCGTCAAGGTTTCCATTATAGATGGAATGATGTTCAAAGAGGCGATAGAAAGGTTTGATATAAAATCTGCTCCGACGACGATTATTAATGAAAAGTTATTCCTTTCAGGGGTAATCCCTGAGGAGGATTTGTCCGAGTGGGTCTCTAAAGCGACGGAAAAGCGCTTCTCAAGAGACGATCTTATAAAGATGATCAAGGATCAGAATGCATATAAGCTGGCCGATATGCTGATAGAAGACGGTAATATATCTGAAGAATTTCTCTCTGTATTATGGGATGACAAATGGCCGTTAAGACTTGGCGCGATGGTGGTATTGGAAGACATTTACGAGAAAAAACCGTTGTTGATCAAAACCGTTATAAAAGATATCGAGCGGCACCTATTTGATAATGACCTGAGAAATCGGTGCGACGCGGCTTTTCTTATCGGGAACATCGGGGGGAAAGACTCAATTCCCGCCCTTGAGTCGGCAATGGCAGATGGAGAGGAAACATTTATTGAATGCGCGGAAGAGGCGGTTTCCTTGATAAAGAAACGCTAACTACAATATCTTTGCCGCCACAGAGGAAAGCTCACTCCTTTCACTGTGGGTCAAGGTTATATGTCCGAACATTTTTTGGCCTTTCATCCGTTCAACAGCGTAACTCAATCCATTACTACTGGAGTCAAGGTACGGGCTGTCGATTTGATAAGGATCGCCGGTCAACACCATTTTGGTCCCTTCGCCCGCACGACTGATTATTGTCTTTATTTCATGGGGAGTAAGATTTTGGGCCTCGTCAATAATGATATATTGTCTTGGTATCGATCTCCCCCTGATATAGGTAAGGGCCTCAAGCTCCAGCAATTTTTTCCCTTGCAAGAGGTAGTCGACCGTTCCTTCACCGTTTTCTCCATGTGAATCGGCTAAAAAATGAAGGTTGTCAAAAATAGGTTGCATCCAATTTTTCATTTTTTCTTCTTTGTCGCCCGGCAGGTAGCCTATGTCTCTACCAAATGGGATGATCGGCCTTGAGACCAGGAGCTTCGTATAAATTCTTTCTTCCACTACCTTTGTTATGCCACAGGCCAGAGCGAGGAGGGTTTTGCCCGTGCCCGCGCTTCCAAGCAATGTTACCAATTGAATATCATCACAGAGAAGGAGTTCAATGGCAAAGTGTTGTTCCATATTTCGTGCTTTAATTCCCCATGGATGGCTCTTTTGATGAAAGAGAGGCACTATTTTTTCCATTGGAGCGAGATACTTTCCTAATGCTGTATGCTTGGGGTTGGCTTCATCTTCCAAACGTACAAATTGATTATGGCGTAGCTCCCACGTCGAGTGTGCCGGGAGTTCCCTGCCTTCATAAAAACGATCTATTTCCTTTGAAGGAAGTTGAATGCTTTGCCAGCCAGAGTAGACTTCATCAAAATTTATCTTTTGCTTTTCAAAATCCATTACTTCCAAACCAAGGGCATCGGCCTTGATTCTGGCATTGATATCTTTTGATACAAATATTACCCTTTTGTTGCCGTTCTTTTTAAAGTAGTAGGCGGTCCAGATGATCCGGTTATCTACAATATCGCTTGAAAGTCCTTTCATATTGCGCCGCAAGTCTTCGTGTATAACGATCCTCAGCGTGCCTCCATTTTCCAAAGGAACTCCTTCCCCCAGTTTCCCCTTTGTCCTAAGTCTGTCCAGGGATCGGATTACCTGCCTCGCATTTCTTCCCTTTTCGTCAGCACTTCGCTTGAAATTATCCAATTCTTCTATGACTTCGATAGGGAGTATCACCTCATTGTCCCCAAAACTATTGATGCAATCCGAGGTATGTAAAAGAACATTGGTGTCGAGGACGAACTGTTTTTTCATTATGGCATTTCTCCTTAGCGGTATAGTTGCCTATTCCCATTTGAACTATTAACAAGGAACGCCGGAACAATTCTCGGACAGCCTCCTAGGCGCCGCGCAGTACCCTTTTTTTGATAATCTTTATCATAAGTTCGTGGGCTTCTTCTTTGTCCGGGCCATCTTCCAAGTTTTTAAGATAGCAATTCATAGTCATGATACTGAGATATATGCCTGTATTAGCAATGATACCACAAAAAAATATCAACAATAAGGCGCGTTCTAAATCAAGGTACCCCGCAATAGCAGCCAGAAGGGTTCCTATCACCCACGTCCAACTGAATCCTCGCCAAAATGGCATGACGGTCTCATAGTGTCTCAACCACCACAGTGCTACTTTTGTGCCCCTGCTCGTGTCATGAAAAATTTTTGACACACTCTCGATTTTTTCTGCCTTGTTCACCGGTATGCACCTCCCTCGTGCTTCGGGGACCTGTGTAAAGGTCTCCTTCGGTCTTCGGCCTAATGCCCTATAAAAAATCGGTTATAAAATATTGCCTTACAGCGACCGTAACAGATGGTGTCTCATACTTTATTATTCGACCAAAAGTACGCAAAACTAAATATTGATGAATTCGTAAAAAATCTTCAATTCGCCCAGCGAGCAAGTCGCTGGACACGAAAGCAAAGAGGTGGTAAAAATACTGGGGAGTGAAAAACATAGGAGTAAAAAGGTTATGGCATGGGACTTAGAAAGAGAGAGGATTGGTTTAGAAAATGATATTAAGACTGTTGATTTTACCGCCAAATACATGGCTGTTTCTAATTTACATTCCTTTGCGCAAACACATCCCGATATTACCAGATCAGAGACCATCTCGGCTTTAGAATCTGTTCTTAAGGATTTAAGCCTCTCCTCTCAAAAACAATCCTTTTTTCTGTATAAACAAGCCGCTGACGCCTTGGCTTCTATTATTGTCCGCAGCAGTGATAAGATCCTTACGGGAGAGGCAACCTCTGCCCTAAAGAATATTCTTGGCACTACCGGAGGATCTCCTCACCGGGCGGCTGCTGAAGCCCTGGGCTCCCTTCCTGTTTCAATCAGGGGCCCTAAGGTAGATGAGGAGAAAATAGAGAGTATCCCCCGTGTGAACTGGCAGAAGATATTAGAAGAAAATGGTATTAACAATTATAATACCGCTTCATTTGCCGGAAGGAGTTTTGTGGTCGGCGTTGATGGACAACATAACTCGCTGGTGATCAAACTGGCCCGCGCCCAGGACTCTCCTCAGACCATATATCGAGAGGCAGCTTGGATGGAACATTTATGTTCGGGGGACTATTCCTTTCCCGTAAGATTTAATGTGCCGACGGCTCTTAAGTTTCAGGGGAGCTACGTATTCAGATTAAAGAATATCCCGGTAAGAGCGCCTAATGAAATAAACCTTCATCCAAAGCGTTATGCCATTGGTTTTATTGCCGATAAGGATTATTTCACCTATCCCGATGATTGTAGAGCTGAAAAACGGCATATGGCAGAGGGATTTAGAGAGATTATGTTTAGAAGCGCCTGGTTGTTGGGAAGGCTTACCTCTTTAGGCATTGTCCATACCGCTCCAATCGGGCTTTTTCATAATCGGGTTCAAAGGGACAGAAGATCAGACAATGGTCTGTATGAATGGCAGCAAGGGGGGAGGTTAGACAGGTGGCTCGGTTCCTGCTCCTATCCTAATTTTGGTCTTACAGGGATAAGAGACTTTGAACACCTTATTCCCTTTGAGGGCCGCAGCCGAAGACTTTATAGGTATATCGGTACTCATATTCTGAGTCTATTATTAGTAACCGGAAGTTATTTTCGAAATAAAGACAGCAACAGGGTTGGACTCGACCGGGAAGGTAAGCCGGTAGATGCCCGGGATCTTTTTGACAAACAATTATTCAAAGAGCTTATTCAAGGGATTTATATTCGTTATTACCATGGCTTTGTAGGAAGAGAGCTGACCGGAGAGTTCCCCTTTAATGTGGATGATCTCGCTTTACGCATGATTGAAGAGATGGGTGTAGATCGCTATATGGAAGAGGTATTAAGAGTGCCGGACCAAAACCAAATGACGGATAAGGAGTTCAGAGATTTTCTAAAGAGGAGAGGATACACTGATCAAGAAATAGACGGTCTAAAAAAAGGGGTACAGAATATAGTTATCCATACCGGTCCGCATCTGGGTGGATTTAACCAGAGAATATCTCTCCCTGAACTCATTGAGTCAGTAGGAGCTATGTCTGCTTTATGCATGGTTGGCAGATATCGGAAAGAAAAGTTTTCTCAACTTACCCTGTGAAACGTTCGTCTGACTTTTTGCGGGCGGCCTGATGTGACTTGTTTGCGAGCCATCCAATCCGTACATCTTCCACACTATCAAAATCCGGTACATACGGTTTAATATCCAATAGCGGTGTTCCATCCAGGATATCAATATTAGATATATGAAGTATTGTCCCTTCGATCTTGTCAAGACGGACGACCGAGATTCCTATTGGGTTTGGACGCCTGGGGGCTCGTGTCGCAAAGACCCCGCGAGGGGTATCGTCCAGAAAGGGTTTTACTGCCAAGGAATATCCATCTGATATTTGATGAAAGTGATAGATGAGGATGAGATGAGAAAATCCTTCGAGATCTTTAAGCCCTGCCTCATATTCGGACTGCAGATCAATCGTTCCCGAGACACCGTGTGCCCCGAGAGGCTGTATGGGTGTCCCTTGCGGGTCCTTAAACGGTGAATGGATGATTCCGATCGGGTTGTAGTGCATTGACTTCACATGAATTTGTCTTTTCGTTTTTCTTCAGCATCTTTAATAATCTCAGGAGGCCAGCCAGCCTCCTAATCCTCGGAATGCGGAACAGACCGCCGCATGTGTTTGGTCTCGCCGCGGCGGCGTTTGCCCTCCAATCGGAGCCTCTTTGATGCACGAGTCGGCTTTGTCCTACGCCGGACTCTGGGCTTTTCGGCTGCCTTGCGGATCAGTTCAACCAGCCGGTCGATTGCGTCCTGACGGTTTCGTTGTTGTGTGCGGAACCGCCTTGCTTCTATGATCAGTACACCGTCTTCGGTTATCCGTCTTCCTGCCAGACGTATTAGGCGCTCGCGGACGTCATCCGGCAAGGAAGGGGAGTTGGCCACATCGAAGCGAAGCTGAACGGCAGTGGCGACCTTGTTGACCTTCTGCCCTCCCGGCCCTGAAGCTCGGATGAATTCCTCTTTGATTTCGCTCTCGTCAATCGCTATATTGGGTGTGATATGGATCATACCTCAGCTTCTGAGACCTTTGCATAACTGCCATTTTTCCGTGATGCGGCGTCAGGCTTCAAATTTTAATCCTCAAAATACCCAATGTATTCCTCCGGTTAAAATTTTTGCCTTCCTTGCCTGACGAAAAAATGTTGCGTTATGCAAAGGTCTCCCTGTGTTACTTCCTTCGTACTGAACGGATCACTACCGGCTCCTGAGGCACGTTCTGATACGTGCTTCTGGCGCCTGTCGGGACGGCCGCGATCTTGTCCACAACATCCATTCCCTTAATCACTTTCCCGAACACGGCGTAGCCAAAATCCCTCCCCCCGTGATCCAGAAAAGCATTATCCGCGAGATTGATGAAAAACTGAGAAGAGGCGCTGTTGATATCCCGGGTACGGGCCATGGCAAGCGTGCCGCGTTCATTCTTGAGACCGTTGTCCGCCTCGTTCTTGATGGTCGGCTGCGTCGGCTTCTGCTTCATATCCTCTGTAAAACCGCCGCCTTGGACCATGAAACCGGGGATAACTCGATGGCAAATTGTGCCGTTATAAAATCCGGAATCTGCGTAGGCCAGGAAATTCTCCACAGTAATAGGAGCCTTGTCGGGATAAAGCTCAATCGTGATATCACCCAACGTAGTCGAAAGGACCACTTTGGGTGTTTTTACTACCGGCTTGTCTGCGCCATTGCTTCCGGTGGGGAAAGAGGCGCAAAACATGAAGGTGGTTGCCATTGCTATTCTGTGCCATAATCGAAATCTCAAAGTCATATCATCCTCCAAAATTGTTCACAAAACACTTCTTACGAAACCATCAGTTCATATTCTAATGAAATTTGTTTGGCAATACAATAGCAAAGAGGGGCTAGATCTTCAGTGCTATTTCGGTGGCGCTCCTTAAGGCCGAGCCTATATTCCCCGGTGATGCCGCATCACCTACAGCGATCACCTGTTTAATATTGCCCTTCAATTCTTGTAACAGGCTATCTTCCGGCTCGGCATGAATGGCAAAGATTACTTGGTCCGCCTCCATCATGAACTCCTCGTCATCCTTCCTCGTGAGATGCACTCTATCTTTTTCGATAGAAGTAATCCGAGTCTCCGTAAAAATGGTAACCCCTTTTTCAGAAAGTCTCGATATTAGTCGTTCCCTGGGGATTTTTTTCATTTTGGTAAGTACCTTAGGCAATATTTCCACCACCGTTACTTCTTTTTCAGGACCGGCAAGCCAATCGGCGGTCTCACAACCGATATCTCCACCACCAACAATGACTATCTTTTGGCCAACAGCAGATTTTTGCTCATAGACGTATCGAGCATATGTGACTAGGCCGGAATCGATCCCGGGAATGGAGAGGCGAACCGGGCGGGAACCGGTAGCCACAATAACCACGTCTGGATCAAGGGCAACAATCTCCGATATATCAGCCTGATGCCCAAGACGAACCGTGACCTCACTTTTGTTTAGAGAGTGTTTCAGATAACGTAGTGCCTCGGCCACTTCCTCTTTAAAGGGTGCCAGACTGGCCAGGCTGGCCAGCCCACCAAGCTGATTCTGCTCCCACAATTCCACCTCATGTCCTCTCTGGCTCGCTATTATGGCCGCCTGAATTCCGCTGGGCCCGCCGCCGATCACCAGCACCCTCTTTTTCTCCGAAGCAGGTGAAACCTTCCAGGAATATTCACGACCTGCAAAGGGATTCACCGCGCAGCATCTTCCCACTCCCACGACACCTTTTTCCGCGCAATCTTGCAGACAATATATGCACCCTCTGATGTCATCTACCATACCGGATACGGCTTTTTGCGGGAGATCAGGGTCAGCGATCAATGCCCTGGCCATGGCAACAAAATCGGCTTTCCCCCGGCCAATGATCTCATTAGCCATATCAGGACTGTTTATCTTCCCTATGGCAACAACAGGTATGCTGACTGAGGCCTTTATCTGGGCAGCCAAACCGATCAGTGGACCGGGAGGGCTATAGTGGGAAGGGATGGTGATGAATTTTGTGGACTTGTTGCCCGCGTTGGCCACGATGGCATCCGCTCCCGCGTGTTCCACGAGCCTGGCGATCTTCTTACCGTCATCTATACACAATCCTACCGCGACACACTCATCGCAGACCAGTTTTACCATCACCGGAAAATCCCGGCCCGCCGACTCCTTTACCTTTCGAATCAATTGAGTGAGGAAACGTGCCCGATTCTCTGTAGACCCTCCCATCTCGTCGTTACGTTTGTTAAGAAGAGGGGAAAGAAGCTGGGCTATGAGATCGCCATAGCTTGCCTGGATTTCCACTCCATCGTAACCGATTTCCCGTGCCTTCCTGGCGCCGTTGGCCATGATCTCCAGTATCTCTTCAGCCTCATCAAGAGACATTGCATTCGCCAGGGAGACTATCCACACATCTCCTTTTTTCTTGGCGCCAACAATCTCTTTCTTAAAAGTCCTCTCTTTGGGATAATTAAGCTGCATAAAGGCCTTAGAGCCTTCGGCATGAATGATGCCTATGAGTTCTGTTACGCCCCTGGCGTAGTCTTCCTGATCAAAACGAAGTTCATGGGGGCCTTTATATGCCCTGGGGTAATCCAGACAGGGGCAGTCAAGAACAATCAATGCGACACCTCCTCTTGCTCTTGCCCTATAAAACTCGATTATCTTCGGATTAACCTTGCTCTCTGTAGCGTATTTTGTGGGGAAAAGGGGCATGATGATTCTGTTCTTGAGAGAGCATTCGCCAATTTTGCCCGATGAAAAAAGATGAGGAAAGTTCATTTTTTCCCTCCATATTTGATGATTTCGTAAAAAGTCTTCAGACACCCTATGTCGTCATTACCGCGAAGGCGGGAATCCAGTAATATCAGCTTGTTCTAGACTCCCGCCGACGCGGGAGTGACAGAAAGTTGGACTTTTTACGACGCCATCAAACCTGAAAGAGTGTTTTTTTGTCTTCTATGATCTTCTCGTTAATAATTGAAGTATCGATGTCTAATTCGGGATACGTGCCGCAGACTTCAACGGTTTGACACATTTGAGACCCCTTGATGCGAAGTCCAAAATCCTTGAGTCTCGAAAAAAAAAAATTTGTTGGTGGCAGGACGTGTTTCAAGACAAAGACGATATTCATAAGGTAAGTGGTAGATATGAGCGAAATGATGTATCAGAAGGTAAAAACAAGCAGCAGAAAGGTATTTGGAATCAATCTGTTTGTAGAGTTCAGGCCAAAATTTACCTACATGAATTCGGTTTGAATAGGTGTTTAAAGAAAAAGTAACAGCGTACGAGATTTGTTCCCCCGTGTCTTTGTCAGTGATGAAATATTCAACACAATTGTCCTCCTTGTAGTACGAAAGTGCATACCTATTCAACAGGAGCAGTATCTTCTCTTTCGCGAAAATTGATTCAGGAGAAGTCATGTTAGGACCTCCTTAAAAATCGCTCAACTTAGGATAATATTACAGTATTAATTTATATTTTGGAAGGTTTTTATTAGGGAATATGATGTTTGGAAGACGAATCCCCCTGTTTAAACTTCTTGGATTTGCGGTGAGGATAGATATTAGTTGGGTAATTATTGCATTTTTGTCGGCGTTTTTACTAAACCATCAATTTTTTTGAGGGTATTCTAAAGTTTTATGCTGTTGCCACGATAGATAATACAATAGGTCCATAACACGAGAAATCAACACCGGCTTGGAGGGACTCTTTATGAAACATACAGCACAAGTATCAACCCAGGAATCCGAACTCTATTCATTCGGCAAAATGCTCGATGCTACAATCACCTGCCTTCCGAACGGGCTGGCGTTGGTCGATCCCAATTTTAACATCATTAAGGTAAATGGAAAGTACATAGAATTGTTAGAGATAACAATTCCTCTCAGCCCTGGTGACTCGATCCCCAACAAAGTGGTTCCTCACATCTGGGATAATGTTGTGGATACGGATGAGATGATGGCGTTTCTCAAGCAGTGTGCCGAGGATCCAAAGGCGACGGTTGAAGGCGCCATGTCAATAAAACAGCCCTACAAGCGGATAAAGCTCTTCTCTTCACCTGTACAGGATGACAATGGCGCTATGATCGGCAGAGTAGTTGTGAAATATGATGTCACGGCAGAAGAAAAATTCGCTGAGGCCTTAAAAGAAACTGTAGAAAAGCGCACCCTTGAATTTAATGCAAAAAACAAAGAACTCCAATCTACAATGGAAGAATTGCGTAGATCTACACGGATCCACCTGCGGCAACAGAGCGCTTCCGACATGTTGAAAATTATGGAAGCGATGCGCAAAGTAATTTTGGAATGGGACGAGCGGTTGAATAATGGAGACCTTTTGGATTATTTGATCCGGAGCGTCGACGGTACAACGTGCGGAAGTAACGACATTCATCTCCTGAAGCAGATATGCGAAGCATTGCATGCTGAACGTGAACAATACGGGGAGGACCTAAGTTTTATGGGGGGCCAACTGGTGCGGATTGTTCGGCTGATTGAGGGATTCAGGGAAATGTCGAGACGACAGAGGATAGTAGAAGATGTAGGGATCAAAAAAGTTGTTGCCGAGGCCATAGAAGGAATGCGTGACGGAATCATCAAGCGTGATATTCAGATAACCCAAGATATAACAGAGATGCCCACGTTAAAGGCTGACGCTGTAGAGCTGATTTCTATATTTTCAAATGTCATTCGGAACGCGATTCAGGCAGTAGACGAAAAAAAAGGCGCCTATAAAAAGCAAATCAATGTTACCGGCTGGTTTGATGCTGAGCGGAATAGAATTAATGTCCGTATTTCAGACAATGGTGTTGGTGTGTTGGTAGAGAACCGGGAAGATATTTTTAAACAATATACAACAAAAGGCCGGGAAGGTACCGGTCTGGGGCTCAGCTTGAGCCGCAGGATTGCAAGAAGCTATAATGGTGATATGTGCGTAGAAAAAAGTGAACCTGGCCAGGGGGCAACCTTCCGTATATGGTTTGAGCTTAAGAAGGGTCGATAATTTCCTATTTATAAGGGTGATGGTTTATGAAAAAGGTGACGCGTGATGGGCAAGGAAAATGATAATATTCTTTTTGTAGATGATGAACCGACTCTCCTTGAATCATATTCGAGCATACTCGGATGTATCGCAAACAGTAAAGTTTCCGAGGTCCTATCGCTTATAGAAAAAGATGGCGAGGCAGATGCAGGGGAGAACAGACAGTTTAATGTTTTTTTGGCTTCTTCCGGGGCAGAGGCCGTGGAAATAGTCAAGAAAGGGATCGAGGAGGACAATCCTATCGCGGTCGGCTTTTTTGATATGAGAATGCCCGGTATGGATGGGTTTGAAACTATAAGAACTGTACGTGAACTTGACCCGAGGATACTGTGCGCTATTGTTACCGCATACTCGGACCGGGCCTGTACCGAGATCAGAGCATTATTCCCCGCAAACCGGCAGGATGATTGGTTGTTCTTTAAGAAGCCGTTTAACCCCGAAGAGCTGGTGCAGGCAGCTATTAATCTGATCTGTTCATGGAACCGCCGGAGGCGGGAAGAGGAATATGTAGAATCGATAGAGTATGTGACGAACGGGCTAAAATATATATTGAAAGCAGTTGCTAATCTTTCGCGTATACCTCCGGTTAGTGTGGATAATCTTATTTCCGGGATTCTTTACCAAATTTCAGGGTTATTAAGGGGAGAAAACGGTCTGATCTGTGTGCTGGGAAAAGAGGGTTTAAAATATGCCCAAGGGATAGGCTGTTATAAAGATGTGGACGAGGAGATAATACTCCGTGACACACAGGTCCGAAAGGCTATCGACAGTAATGAATTGGTCTTTAACGAAAAACGATGTATCATTCCTCTTCAGTGCGACAATGATCAACTGGGGATCATCATAGTCGAGAGTGAGGTTCAGAGAAAAGCGCTTTTAAAGGAATTGCTCGAGGTGTTTAAGAATCAGATCATAAATCTTATCCTTAATAGTAAGTTTTATGACGAACTCTTGTGCAAAGACAGAGAGACAATCAGTGACCCTCTCACCGGTCTTTACAATAGAAGATTCCTATTCCAAAGGCTTCAGACAGAACTCAAGCGCAGTTCCCGATTCAATTTTGAAGTTACCTTGTTAATGGTTGATATCGATGACTTTAAAAAAATAAATGACACATATGGACATGAAGTCGGGGATTATGTCTTGGAGGAAATAGGGACGCTTTTGGCGTCGCGCAAACGGGGCTATGATCTGGTGGGGAGATTGGGCGGACCCGAGGACGAAGATGACGAAGATGAAAAGTACGCAATCCGCTACGGGGGAGAGGAATTTATAATGGTCTATCCGCAAACCACGATTGAAGATGCCAAAATGCTGGGCGAAAAGCTGAGGCAGGCTATCGAAAGGCATTCCTTCTACACTCCCCAGGGCGACGCATTTGGGATGACCGCAACCATCGGTATTGCCCATGAGAGGATAGAACACGAGAGAGGAAACTGGAAGCATTACCTACAAAAAATGATCTCCGATGCGGACAAGGCGCTCTACAGGGGAAAATCTTTGGGCAAGAATCGAGCGGTAGCGGGCTTATCGTGAGTGCAAGATTGGGGGCAGCCATGCTTGTATGCGATTCGGCCAAGGCATTTGTTCAAAAGCTCTTTGAGGGCTTACAGTTACGTTTAATCCTTCCTTATACGACATGCTACCCACCCATAAATTCCCAGATTGACGACTAATACAAAAAGACCCAGGGCAATCTGTGTCCCGCGGGTGAGCGCGGTAGGATAGAGCACGGGAATTATGTAGTGTTCGATAAAGCCGGTCTCATAACCGATTGACCCTGCTTTTTGGCGGAACCAGTTTTCAAGTGGAGTAAGGGGGCACACCCAACCCATGCATTCGATGACCACCGCCCAGAGAGCGGCCGGTACGTGTATCCACGCACAACGTCTCCATCTCAGTACCAGCGCCCCGCCTATCACCGCGAATACGGCAAACGCAAGGTGTGCCACAACAACAGCATCGGCAAGAACGCGGTAGAACATTTCCCGTCTCTCTCCTAGGAGTGCATCCAGCTATAATTAATCCCTTTTGAATGCACCGTGTCTTAAGAAGGCTATCGCCTGTTTAATTGCATGACGATTTTTCATGATGAACGGGTGTGATGAATGAACGATTATGAAATCGTTCATTCCATCCACTTTGGTGTTGGCTACCGAAACCTTTCCATCATCTGCTCCTGGTATGATAAGAGATAATATTAAGTTAATGGATCTGTCTCCGGCAATAACACCTAAGTCAAACGCTACGTTGCCCAATTTTTTAGGCAAATCATCTTTGCCTGTGCCAAGCTGTTGTCCGGCCAGGCCATTTAACCATTTGAAGAAAAAATTTTGCCGAAATTTATCCACTACTTCACTGCCGTTGTTTGGCGGGCTCAGCATTACGACCCTTCCAAGCTCTGGAATGTGATGGTGTTTAAGATAATATCGGGCTATAATCCCTCCCAATGAATGAGTTACAAAATGGATCGTTTGAGCGCCTTTCTCACGGCAAAGCGTAACTGAATTCGGGATTATCTCTTCGGCGAGTTCTTCGATTGTTTTTGACCTGGACGGATACCCAACATTTAAAACGCCAAAGCCCTCATCATATAAGCGCTTTTCCATTTTAGTCATTGATTTTTGGGTTCGTGCCAAGCCGTGTAAAAGCACAACATATTCTAATGGCTGATCATTTGCTAAGCATGGAGTCCAGACCAAAAGCAGGACTATGATGATCGAAAGATGTTTTGTCCTCACTTTTTTCACCAAACGTCAGGCACCACCCTTTTGAAAAAAGACTGCCCGCAAAAAGGGCGCCGTGGCCTTCCCGAGTCGAATCCGGGCCGGATGAATGCCCTTAATACTCTTCTTCCGGACTATGGGTTAGACCAGCGACCTCAGCGGTCCTATCCGGCGCTCCAAGGACAAAAAGCACATCGTTAACACAAAGTTGTGTTTCTGCATGTGGATTGGATAATATTTCTGAGTCCCGACGTATTGCCAATACCGTAACTCCGTAACGCTTTCTTAATTCAATCTGAGCTAACGATTTTCCAACCAAGGGAGATCTTTCACTAATCCGAAACGTACTAATTTCAACATCGGGAAGCTGAAGATTTAAATCGGTAAAAGATGTCGACTCTTTTGAAAGGCTTCGAAACATCTCGTAACCATCTGATCTCACTTTAGCGATAAGCTTCTCGATTTCATCTTTAGGTATAAGATATTTGGTCAAAACCCGAGTAAAGATCTCCACTGATGTTTCAAATTCTTCCGGAATGACATCGTTGGCGCCTAATTCATACAGAGGCTTCATTTCTTGAAGATAAAGGGTTCGAACGATCAAATGGACTTTCGGATTAAGTCTCCGAATGATTTCGGTAATTCTACGAGTTGCTGTGGGATCGTTAATTGCAATTGCAACTATTCTCGCATCTTTGATATTTGCTTGCAGAAGTACGACTTCCTGGGTTGAATCGCCATAATAAATTGGTTCACCCTGTGCTTGTTCTTTCCTTACTGTTTCGGGATTCATTTCAATGACTGCATAGGGAATACCCGATAGACTGGCGGCTTTTGCAACATTTCTGCCGTTGATTCCGAAGCCGATTATAACAAGGTGGTCTTTTTTACTCTCAACCTTTATCTCTGAAACAGGATAAAAGCCCGATATCAACCTTTTCGGCAGCGGCAACAGCAGGATAATATCCGCTATGCGCGGGGCCAGGGCTATAATAAATGGTGTCGCCGCCATGGTAAGCACAGAGAAAGCCAGAAACATCTGATAAATATTTCCGTCAAGCAAACCATGTTCAACACCGGTCTTGGATAGAATGAAAGAAAATTCACCAACCTGACCGAGTGCAAGGCCGACCAAAATTGCAGTGCGAAAAGGGAACCCTAATAAAACCGTTGCAAAGCCGGCAATGATGGATTTTAAAACCAAAACGCCTAAAGTGATCAGCGCAATGGTTCCAGGGTGCCGGAAAAGGAAACCCACATCCAGCAGCATACCAATGGAAACAAAAAAGAAGCTTGTAAAGACATCCCGAAAGGGTACAATGTTTCCGAGCGCGTTATGACTGTATTCAGATTCGGAAATGATCAATCCTGCTAAAAACGCGCCCAGGGCAAGGGAAAGCCCCGCGCTGGAAGTTGCCCACGCAACCGCGAGGCATATTACAATTATGCTCAACAAGAAAAGTTCCTTGCTTCGTGTCCGGGCGATTTGATACAATATCTGTGGCACAATCCATTTAGCGCTAACGATCACCAACCCGACGATTCCAATTCCTTTGGCCGCAAGAACGAGGACGGATGCGTCCGACCCCCCTGTTGTTCCGGCTATTAGAGGCGTGACCAATATCATCGGAACAATAATGATATCCTGAAAGATCAAGATGCCAAGAATTGTACGTCCATGGGGGCTATCAACAACAGCTTTTTCCTGGAGTAGTTTGAGAACAATGGCTGTGCTGCTCAGGGATATAAGAAACCCTATGAAGATCGATACACCAGTGGATTGCCCCAGTTGTCTGGCTATGACAAAAGTAACCCAAAAGGTTAACAATACCTGAAGCGAGCCCCCCAACAGGACTGATTTCTTGATTTGCAGCAGCCTTTTAAACGAGAACTCGATTCCGATAGTAAAAAGTAATAACACAACACCGACTTCAGCTAAAATTTCAACTTCATGAACTGCCTTTACAAGTCCAAGTCCGTAAGGCCCGGCCAATATACCGGTAAGGAGGAATCCCACAATCGTCGGCACGCGAAGTCGATTGCATATAAAGAGGATGGCAATGGACAGCCCAAATATGATGACAATGTCATTTAGCAGCGGTATTTCCATGTTCTAATTTACTTTTTTCAGTCTCAAGTTCTGTTTCGTTAGCTGTTCAGATCTACTTTGTCGAATCCGGGCCGGATGAATGCCCTTGCATCTGGGAATACTTTTTCCACGTTCCTGCGCAGCCGTTCAAGATGCACGAGGATATCGAGTATTTCACTCTCGTATGCGAAGAAACAGGTACGTATTTCTCCCCACGCAGCGATTGAACGGTCTATACCAATGAGCGCGACCTTTGCTGAACCATCTGAGTCTTTGGCAAATTCATCCGGGGGTTCATCTTTTTCTTCTAAGATCCCGCGGATCGCCCTCATGAGTTTGACGTAAATCTGATGCTGATACCAGCGGATGACTTCCACCGCATTTTCGCAATTATCCGTTTCTTGAAGCGGATCTGCGTTCAGTATCTCCACACGCGCTTTAAAGGTGAGATCATTTTCTTTGTGACCAGGTGCGCCTTCTAATGAGTCAAAGCAGTTATCCACCATCTTTGCATAGGCTTTCGCCATACGACAACATTCGTGGGACCTGACAATTTCCCCATTTAATCTCTCTTTCTCCGCAGTTTCCTCAGTGTTGATCGCATCGAGGTCGATCCCTGCTTGCTCTGCTGTTTCTTTCACCAAATCAAGCGTCACACGGAATATTTCAGACAACTTGTGCCAAAAGGCTTCATTGTCTATATCATGGCTTTCCTGGTCCGGAAACTGTTCATCGGCAAGCGCGAAATTCATGCAACGAGAGGTGAACGGACAACGTTCACACCATCGATCACAGTAATTATATATGCCCTTAATGAAGTTCGGATTTCCAGCAAGCTTCTTGATCTGTTCTTTATCCATATGGCCTATGGCTTCACGATTTTAAATCCGCTATCTTGAACCTAAATTGAGCAATTCTTGACTCGATCTGCACCAATCTCTTGCGCATCAAGGGCTTGCGAAAATCCTCGACATATCCACGGGTATGCCTGCGGTTTTCGCAAACCTTGCTACATCAAGATATTGGCACATATTTATATCACCTTCATCATCGGGACCTAACGGGCCATAAGTTAAACTGAACCACTTTTTATTTAAGTTACCAATTGGTATATGGATTGTAAAGGGAGGATTTATTAATAAGGTGATGCGAAAGGACTGTTAAAATCGTCCCACAATCGTCGCGCCGCACTCAGGACATTTTCCTCCCTGTATCCTATTCTTAACCACGTCGAAGACATATCGTTTGATAAGCAGGGCGCTACAATTGTAGCAGTAGGTATTCTCCCCTTTGTGCCCTGGCACATTGCCGAGATAAACATACCGGATGCCGCAATTCTTGCCGATCTCTTGTGCATGCTCAAGGGTCGTAATCGGAGTTTCCTCCACATGCGCAAGTTTGCAATCGGGATAGAACCGCGTGACGTGCCACGGGGTATCAGGTCCAAGGCACTTGTGTATCCACGAGGCTATACCTTGTAGCTGTATATCATCATCGTTGAAGCCGGGGATGATGTTGGTTACGACCTCCACATGGATGCCGCATTCTTTGGCCTTTTCAGCAACCTTTAAGATAGATCCGAACTCAGGGATATGAGCAATCTTCTTGTATGTGGTGTTGGAGAACCCTTTAATGTCCACGCGGTAAACGTCCAGGTACGGAGCAAGAAGGTCAAAGGCCTCCTCGGTGATGAACCCGTTGGTGACGTAGTTTGTGTAAAGGCCTTTTTTCTTGGCAAGCTTTGCCGTGTCAAGGGTGTATTCGAACCACAAGGTTGGTTCATTGAAGGTCCAGGAAAGGCCGAGGCATCCATAGCGCAGGGCCATCTCGACCTGATTCTTAGGGGCGAGGTAAGAACCCCTTTCAAAGTCCTTCCCTTTCCAGTGAGCAATGTCCCAGTTCTGGCAGCCCGGACACCGGAAATTGCATCCCCAACTCCCGAGTGAGAGCCAACGGCTTCCGGGATAAAAATGAAAGACCGGCTTCTTTTCAATAGGGTTGACCGAGAGTGAAGAGACCTCTCCGTATATACGGGTGTAGAGTGTTCCCCGTTCGTTCACCCTGGTGAGACACCAGCCCGCATCCCCTTCGGCAATGGTACACCTTCGCTGGCAGGTGCGACATTGCACCTCGTCGTGGGGGAGCTTGTCATAGAGTAACGCCTCTTTCTTCATCTACTGCTATCTTTGCTTTCTCCAGACGCTTCTCTACATCGCCGTAAAGTGCAACTTCTTCCATCTCAATATCTTTAAATCTTGGAGCGATGGTCCCAAGCCTCTTCCGGAGGGCCCGAATGTTTTCTGCGGACGAGAAGCTCACCATTACCGCAGGTTGCACCTGCACACCGGCACGGTAAAGATTTTCTATGGCCTTAAGTTGCAGCTTAAACCCATCCGGCTCCGCCCCGGTCAGTACGGAGAATTCTTCTTCCGTCGTTCCTTTCAGACTGACGCGGACGTAAAGGTTTTTGAAATTGCCCAGATCCACGGCATAGGTTTCATCGTGGCCGATCAATATCCCATTGGTCTCAAGGATAAAAAGGGTGTCATCTGGGACACGTTCAAGGATCTTGATCAGATGCTCTCGTGAAATGGTCGGCTCATTGCCGCTTATCCGCACCCGGCCAAAGCCCTTTTTACGAGCAGTGCTGATGAGCCTTTCGGCCACGGCCTCGGGTGAGTAAAAGCGACCATAGGCAGCGGGTTTTACCACTTTACGCCAGGACCAACAAAATACGCAGCGCAGGCAGCACCCAACACAGTCGGCCGTGGCAATTCCCCCGTAAAATCTGGCCGGCCTAAAACGGTAATATTTCCGCAGGTCACCCCTGCAGACAATCCGGGCCACATCCTCTGCCCTTTTTACCGGGTCATACATAGTAAGTATACTATAACATGTGATATTATTTTAAGATAGGGAAAGTATGGACACTATGTAATTGGTGCGGGGGTTTTCTTGTAACGATTTGGCGTGAGCCCTTAGCAATGGGGGCAAATGCCTCCGCCTCCGGCGGACAGCAAAAGTGGAAAGGGGAAAGAATCCCCCATTGCTTCAGAGGGCACCCAACATTCAATGTAGATAACGTGGTCTTGGTTCGATAACCGTTTCCTTGCCTGCCTCTGTCATAAAAGCTATAATTGCGAGCAAACGATCAAGCTTCTCCTTCAATTGTTCTAAGTTCATATATAAGCTCTTACGGATTTGTTGGAGCTGCTTGTCTCGTTGAAGATAATCAACGTAGGCCTCTAATATTTGCTTGTCTACCTCTGAGAGGGAAACAAATTTAAGTCCGGCATGCCACTTGTTTTTCTTTTTCTTCCACACGATTTTCCCTGAGACAGAAATAGTATAGAGTTTTTGCGGCAGCGAAAGACAAAAATCTACAGACCCATTCCAGGTTGGTTTTCCCATGCAGGCTATTTCAGCCCCATTATGAGAGAGGCCAACCAGGTAAAGGTTTTCTTCTCCTTCTGCATATAACTCCTGTGGGGCGGAAAGAAGAATTCTTTCACTGTAGCGTCGTTCATTCAGATTGGTTTGTTGCATAACTGGTTTCCCTCCATCCCTGTTACTCCAGCAATTTCAATGCCAGAAGTCCCCGGGGCTTTTGTAATTAATAGTATATTGATATTACAGGCATACCCGTCGGGCGATAAAGATATGAGAGAAATTTGTTTCACATAGTATGCAATAGATTTCCACTAAATAGGGAAAACAATTTCACATGCTTCCACAATCACGTATCTGACCTCCTAGCCATTTCATCAACAAATCAACGATGAATGTTATCTCCTCACTGGTCAGGACTTTCCCTTTTCTGATCTTCTACCAAAAACAACCTGGCATCCCTCCTTGGCCACAAACAGGGCCAGAGCAATAAGAACGACGCTCGATATTCCCAGTAGGAGTTTTGGCTCTTCTTCAGTAAAAAAATGGTAAGCCTGCCAGCCAAGGGCGGCAACAGTTGTGACAATCATAAAGAATGCCGGATAGATGGTATATTTTGTGGGTTTTTTGATGCCTACAAGATAGGCGGAAACAACAAAGAGGGCAAGAGCGGCCACGAGCTGATTAGTGGCCCCGAATATCGGCCAAATTTTTGTCCAGGAGTTGGTAACTCCCAACCAGCCTGCCGGTACTAACACAAAGAGCAATGCACCGTACTTATTAGAAAGAAGAGAAAATTTTGCGCCCAGCGATTCCTGAATCATAAAGCGGGTGACCCTTGTGGCTGTATCAAGTGTGGTCAATACAAAGGTGTTGAGTGTGATCATGGCAAAGAGCATGGCAAGGGGAAAACTTATAAAGGGGAGGAACTGATGGACGAGATTGCCAAACCCACTTCCAAAGGTTACAATCCAACCGCCTTTTAGGGTTTCGTGGAACCCGAGTTGCGCCATGTTTATGTCTATGCCTGTAGGCTTTGACCAGTAGAGCCCTGCTCCTACCAGTATCAAGGTCATCACTGCCAGAACCCCTTCCGTAAGCATTGCTCCGTAACCGATAAGTCTGCCGTCCTTTTCACTGGCAAGCTGTTTGGAAGAAGTCCCTCCTGCGACAAGAGAATGAAAGCCGGAAATGGCTCCACAGGCAACGAGTATAAAGAGCATTGGCCAAATAGGCCCGTGGCTTGAGTTTAAGCTGATAAAGGCCGGTGCATTCACCGGTGGATGTATGATAAGAATGGCTGATATTCCCAGGATCAAAGCCATGTACAATTTATAGGTGGCTATATAATCCCTGGGCTGTAGAAGTATATGGACTGGTAGTACTGAGGCTATCCCCGCATAGATCAAAAGGAGTACAAACCAGAACATCAGAGGTGAAAGCCCGAGTAGCTCGGAGTTGATCACAATAGGATAATGATATCCTATGTAGATAAAGATAAGGTCAGCGCCCACTGCAAGAAAGGTCCCGAGCCACAGGGAAACAAGTTGACGGGATAGCGTGTAACCAAACAAGATGGCAATCGGAATCAAAGCAAAGGCGGGGATCACCATTACGGGTTTGGCCACAAGCGTTTGCGCTCCTACTATACCAAATACTGCCACAACCAAAACCAAAGCAGCCCATAAGAAAATGGAAAATATCGTCTTGGAGGTTTTTCCCATGGTCTTTTCCGCAACATCCGCGATGGAGGCGCCTCGGTTTCTTACCGAGACCATGAGAGAAAGATAATCGTGGACCGCTCCAAAGAAGATGCTGCCCAGAACAATCCAACCCAGTGTGGCCACCCAGCCGAAGCTCCCGATTGCGACAATCGGCCCGATAATAGGCCCTGCGCCGGCTATAGATGAAAAATGATGTCCGAACAGGACCGCTTTTCTGGCCGGCACAAAATCTACTCCATCTTTCATAGATAAGGCGGGAGTTTGGTTTTCAGAGCGTGGGTCAACAAGCTCTCGCTCAATTAATCCACCGTAAAACTTGTAACCGAGGACGAAGAAGATGATAACGCCCATTATGATCAATATTGAACTCATATAATTTACTTTTTTGAGGCAGTTTTAAAATGTCCGCTTTTGCCTTGTTTTTTGGCGTTTTAATATCGTCTTTTCTATCTTTCTGTCAAGAAAGGGTGAAAACAAAAATGCCCGTCTCTATTAATAGAAACGGGCATTCATATGGGTACTGAATTAGAGACCTTTGCACAACTGCCATTTTTCCGTGATGCGGCGTCAGGCTTCAAAATTTAATCCTCGAAATACTCAATGTATTCCTCGGTTAAATTTTTCGCCTTCCTTGCCTGACAAAAAAATGTCACGTTGTGCAAAGGTCTCTCATATCAAGACCTTCCTCTTTTCTCAGCAGGGCAAAACTACTCGGAGCCGGGCTGAGGATAGCGCAAATCAAAGATTTCTACGAACTGATCCGGTTAAATTTCTTTTACCGAATTTTCAGTTCCAAACGAATTCCAGGCCCTGTTTGGATTTTCAGGATCAGTCCACCAGTTCCCATCTACTACAAATTGATATTCATACTTTCCATGGGACAGCGTTACCCTCTTTCTCCAGACACCATCTTTGCCTTTAGCCAGTTTGTCTTTATCGACAAGCCAACCGTTGAAATCCCCGGCAAGACAAACCGTGTTCGCGTCAGGGGCCTGAAGCTTAAACTCTATAACTAAGGAGCTTGCTTTTTTAGGCTTTGCCGCTGATTTTTTTGTGGCAGTTTTGGCCCTGGTAGATGTTCGGCTTTTAGCAACGGCGGCACTGGCTTGTGTAGATTTTTTTGGCTCAGTTTTTACGGAAACCTCTGGGGCTGAACTCGCCTTCGCTGTTACCTTTTTTCCTGATTTTTTGCTTACTTTTGATTTTGTGGTAGCTTTTGCGTTTTTCTTGGTAGCCATTTTTATCCTCCATTGGTCAAATAAGGCCGGTTTATATATTAAAATTCTTAACGAACAGATTACACAGAGCCGCAAGAGATAGAAGGGAATTCACGGAACAGAAAAGAATATCATGTAGATCACTTACAGTACAAATTTTGGACAGAACAAGAAATTAATTTTAAATCATTATATAAATTCTTCCGTATTTTGTCAAAAGAATTCCCAAAGAATTTCCTAAGCGGCAAGCTTTTTGGCAATCTTGGCGACGTATTCGCCCTGAAAGCGTGCTCCGGCTATCTCATTCTCTGTGGGAACGCGGCTGCCGTCACCACCCGCAATGGTTGAAGCCCCATAAGGAGAGCACCCGCTGATTTCATCTGTTGTCATCTGTCCCTTAAACGCGTAGGGAGTCCCGCGATCAGCATGCCGTGGTGCAGGAGTGTGATGTGAAAGCTCAGTATGGTCGATTCCTGACCGCCGTGTTGCGTGTTAGAACTGGTAAACACACTGCCCACCTTCCCGACCAATGCTCCACTTACCCAGAGCCGGCCGGTAGCGTCTAGGAACTGTCTCATCTGCCCACACATGTTTCCGAAGCGCGTGGGTGTGCCGAAGATAACCGCGTCAGCCTCACCCAGTTCCTCTACTGTACAGATCGGAACGTCCGCCTGCTCTGCCACTGAATCGAGAGCTCCCATTTTCTGAATGACTTCCCCGGGTAACGTTTCCGGCACATGGCGCAGGTCGGCCTTGACGCCGTCTACGGATTGAATTCCTTCCATCACGGCTTGCGCGAGTTGGTAAATGTGCCCATACATCGAGTAGTAAAGTACAAGAACCTTCATAGCCTTTACCTCCTTTCCGTTATCATCTATCATTGGGCATTTATCATTAAAAAAAATGACAGATGACAAATGTGAAATGATCAATGATAAATGAGAGTCTTATCAAGTGACCAATCAAGCGAATTGAAAACTTTTTACGAAGCCATCAATCTTATTGTCTTAATTCTGCTATAGCGCCACGCAAGACCGAGGCGGAATTAGACAGAGCTTCCGACTCCTTTGAAGGCAAGTCGGCCTCCATAATACCCTCCACGCCCACCTGGGATACAATAGCCGGTACGCTCAGGCATACATCATTCAAACCATATTCCCCATCCAGAAGAGTTGAAACCGTAAGCACACTTCTCTGATTCCGCAGGATCGCTCCTACAATTTTAACGAGCGCCAATCCGATCGCAAAGTATGTTGCCCCCTTGTAGTTGATGATGTGATAGGCCGAATCCCTGACCTCTTTCACAATTGCACTACGTTCTTTTTCCCAGTCATCGCATTTTCTACAAATTGGACAGTATTCATTGATGCGCATGCCTGCAAGGTTTGTCAGAGACCAGGCGGCAAATTCGCTGTCACCATGTTCCCCGAGAATATAGGCATGAGTGTTGTGCACATCGATGCCGCAGTGCCGACTCAAGAGATAGCGGAAGCGGGCGCTGTCGAGTACAGTCCCTGATCCGATTACACGTCCTTTATGCCAGCCTGACTTCTTCTGGGCAACATATGTTAGGACGTCAACCGGATTGCTTACTACTACTATTACCGCCTGTGAATGTTCGCTGACAATATCAAGGACAATGCCTTCGACAATTGCCGCATTCTTCTGAAGTAAATCAAGGCGAGACTCTCCAGGACGCTGTTTGGCGCCGGCAGTGATCACGATTACCTGGGCATTTTTGTAATCACTTTTCTTCCCGGCATAAATCTTAACCGTGGGGAAGAAAGGCAACCCATGAGCTAAGTCGAGCACTTGTCCCTCCATTAACTCACGGCTATGATCAATCAAGGCGATTTCATCTGTCAGACCGCTTTGAGCAAGAGCATAGGCAAAAGTAGCTCCCACCGCGCCCGCGCCTACTATGACCACTTTTCTCGGTTTCCAATGTGTTTCGTTCATTATTTTGCCCTTTCACAGCCTCCTAGAAACACTGTCCCCGCAATCGTCCAAGAGATAAACAACGCTCCCAAAATGCTCATTTTAAGCGAGGAAAGATTTTTTACGGAACCATCAAAGATGGTCTGTTTAATTCCCCAAAACAAAGGATTGGTACACACCCCATCCGGTCACAATCTGGGTCAAAGCAAGAATCAGCACAACAAGATTGTTCAGGCCATGGATGATAGGGAACAGTTTTCGTTTCTTTTTGATACGGTCCATATATAGACCGGAGCATAGGCCAAAGATGATAAAGGGGGCCATTGTAAGAGCGACCTTGCCGTGCGTTCCCGTTATGAGAAATCCGTGCCAATGACTGTATACCATGGTCACGCCCCCCAGCATGCCTCCCAGCCATGCCCCCATAGCAATTGTGCCCAATAACACATGCCGCTTCCACCTGAAAGTCGTCTTTTGCCCCAGATGAAGGAGACGAAAGCGGTGTACTCCGAGGTAAAACACATATAGCGCCAACACGATAGCAGAAAATTGAACAATGGGATGAATAACAAGCACGGCAGTTCGCTCCTTGGAGTTAATGTTTTTCCATCTGGACACTATTTAAATTCATGGACCAGGATAAAGTCGTTATTAGCCCTGGTGCCATGGCAGCCGATACAGCCTGCGGGCTTGCCAAACGGCTTGGCCTTGCCCTTAGGATAATCCTTCAGCCTTTTACATCTTCTCTATATTGGCCCTAAGCTGTCCAATCTGTAAGCCAAGAGAAACACATTGTTTTCCTGCCATGCATTCGTCGGCATCTTTGTCCTCTAAATGTGTCTTGAGTTCGTGTTTGTCTTTTTTCAGATCCACAACCCATGCCTTTTTCGTCTCATCATACTCCACATTTACATCTATGCCGCATTCACCAATGTCTGGGAAAACAGACTTAATCTTTTCACACAATTCCTTCTTGTCGTGCATGATCTTGCCCTCCTTTCTTAGGTTACACTGGGTCTCCCTTTTGTATCATCCTAAATTGAAAGACCTCTTCTATCCGTATACTTCTTCCATTACCCTCTTAAGCGTTACCCTATCGACGTCCCGCCCCACCAATGGCCCTTGATTTAAGACAGGAAAGTGCTCTTCAAAGGCTGATAGGTCATTCCGGTAAATGATACCGATAGGGATTTTATCCCCCCACTGGCGAGCCACCTTCATGGCTGTCTCCCAGTCTGTTGGATCGTGTTCTTGGGGCAGGGTGACACATCGCTCCTTGTACCAGGCAAAGGTATTGACCTTGTTGAAAGAGACACATGGCTGTAATACGTCAATGAGGGCCAAACCTCGATGTGCGATGCCCTGCTGAATCAGTTCTGACAGGTGGTCGATCATACCGGAGAAGGCGCGGGCTACAAAGCCGGCCTGCATGGCTACGGCCACAGCGATTGGGTTGAAAGATGTCGAGGCCACGCCTTCCGGCTGGGCCTTTGTGACAAACCCCTCGGCAGAGGTGGGGCTGGCCTGGCCCTTGGTTAGGCCATACACCTGATTGTTGTGGACTAAAAGAGTTAAGTCTATGTTGCGGCGGATAGCTGCCAGAAAGTGATTGCCCCCCTCTCCGTAGTTGCACCCATCGCCGCTTTCAACGATAACGGTAAGCTTCGGGTTCGCGAGCTTGGCGCCGGTGGCCACGGGAAGTGATCGTCCATGAAGACCATTGAAGAGGTTCGCGTTCAGATAATGAGGAGCCTTGGCCGCCTGGCCGATTCCAGAGACAAACAGCACCTCGTAAGGTTCCAGTTGGCTTGCAACCAACGCCTTTTTGACCGCCTTTAAAATAGAGAAATTTCCGCATCCCGGGCACCAGGCAGTCTCATAATGTCCATAATCGTCAATAGTGACCATTGTGACCTCGCTTCCGGAACGTGTTATCGATTGACAATTTCGCAAGATTGATGAATTCGTAAAAAGTCTTTGATGAACTTATTTTGATCTTATCATCTGTCATTTATCATCTATCATTGGGCATTTATCATTAAAAAAATGACAGTCACCGACGCGCCAAAGCCGCTATGGCGACGGAGCGATGACAAATGTGAAATGCTCAATGCTAAATGAGAGTCTTATCTCGTGACCAATCAAACGAATTGAAGACTTTTTACGACGCCATCAATTCTCTCAGAATCGACTCTGCTGTAAAAGGTAGTCCGTCATATCGAAGCACTCTCTTTTCTATATGAAATCCTGTCTCTCGTCGTATAAGCCGCGCAAATTGCCCAGAGGCATTGCCCTCTATACAAACCACCTCTTTTGCCCCCTCAAGTTGCCCCATAAATTGTTCAGGCACCAGGGGCCAGACCTGACTAAAATGAAGGGTGGCAACTTTTTCACCTTCTGACCTCAATCGTGAGGCAGCTTCCAGAATTGCTCCCTTAGTTGATCCCCAAGAGACGAGCAGCAGGTCCGGGTCTTGTGTACCTTCCACATCCGGAGGAACGACTTCGGATTTGATCAATTGCCCTTTTCTAAGCCTCTTTTCCACCATCTGAATGCGCACAGAGAGATTCTCTGTAATGTGACCATCTTCTGTGTGCTCATCACTATCAGCCACAACAAGATGTTTGCTCATGCCGGGAAGGAGGCGAGGCGAGATGCCATCTTCCGTGGTAGAAAATCGTTTATACGTTGATGATGACCCAAAGGCCCCGTTGCCGGCTCTAACAGCCGGCAAGTTCTCCACGTCAAAAGGCATCACAGCGCGATATGAATCAGCAAGAAACTGATCGGCAAGAAGAAATATAGGGCTCTGAGATTTTTCCGCAAGCTCAAGCGATCGCTGTGTGAGGTGAAAGCACTCCTCCACTGTTCCAGGAGCATAAATGGCCCGTGGAAACTCACCGTGGCCGGCATGAAGAATCAATTCCAGGTCCGCTTGTTCCGTCCGGGTAGGCAGACCGGTAGCCGGGCCAGGACGCTGGACCACTGCAATAACTACAGGAGTTTCAGTCATAGCCGCCAGGCTTACCCCTTCAATCATCAGCGCGAATCCGCCTCCTGATGTGGCCACCATGCTTGGCGCGCCGGCAAATGACGCCCCTATGGCCATGTTGATGGCTGCGATCTCGTCTTCGGCCTGTTCCACGATCAAACCCATCTTTTGCGCATGGCTTGCCAGGTTCAGGCTGATTGAGGTGGAAGGTGTCATGGGGTAGAATGCGAAAAACTTCAAGCCTGCTGAAACGGCTCCAAGGGCGATAGCCTCATTTCCGTTCATCATCAAACGCTGTGGCGGGTCAGCAATAGGTAATAGCTTATGGATAGATGTGGGCTGGTCAGAATACCACCGAACGGCTGCTTCCAACACCTCTCGGTTTTTTTGCATGACTTGCGGATGCTTCTTCCCAAAAAGATCATGTAACGTTTTTGCTACTAATTCCTGATCAAGGCCGAGGCGTGCGCCTGCCACACCCAAATAGGCGACATTTGAGAATTTGCCTTCCGCCAGCTGCTTGAAGGGAACCTTGAGGCAGGCATCATAGGAAATGTCAAATGCCTCATCACACAGGATGATCCCGTCAGAGGATAGATCCTCCCGGTGCAAGGTTGCTGTGTTCTTGTCGAGAGCGACCAGGAGGTCTACGGACTCTTGCGGTGCGATTACCTCATCTACACCCACCCGTATTGCAAAGGTGTTATGTCCTCCTCGAATGCGGGACTGATAGCTCTGTGTAACAACGATGTAATAGCCGGCCCTTACAAGGCTTTTGGCCAGCAGCTGTCCTGTGGTGACCAGCCCTTGTCCTGCTTCACCGCCAATGAGTATGTTCAGGTTGTTACGTGCCATCGCCACGATCTCCTGAATATGACAAACACCGTTCACCAACCCGGGACACGAGACCTTTGCCCACGTCCCCTGTTATGCCTCAGCATCCAAAGTACATTTAGTAAAATCGATTTCTTTGCCGCATCCTTTACAGATACGTTTTTTGTCAAATTCGTCCGAAAAAATCTCTGTTTCCTTCCCGCAATTCGGACACTTGCAGACAAAGGACTGCAAATGCTTGAATGCCTCAAAACCCGGGCAATGCTGTGGTGTAGTCATAATAGAAGCCCCCAAAATTTAAAACTTGTGTTCAGAAAGCCTATTGCTCAGCAATCTGATATGTCCCATCTCCTCTTTGATGATGTCGTCAATCTTCTTTTTCCCAAGTCTCTCCGGAACGAGTTCTTTCATCCCCAGGTAGAAAGCAATAGAGTCCTTCTCAAGGCCAATAGCTACCCGAAAAATTTTTTTCGTTTTCTCTTCCTCGGGTAAGTCCTCGAGCAGGACGAAATCCTCTTGTCCCTCTTCGTCAAACACACGGAGATTTGCCAAGGCTCGCAGGTACAGGGCCGCTTCTCCTTCAGGATCGAAAACTGTTGGTTTTCGTTCCTGATCTGACAAGTCTTTCCTCATGGATGCGAAAGTCTTCTCATGTTCATCTTCCATAGCAGCAAGATCAAGAAAGAGTTTGCTAATGGAACTGTCTGAGATATTTTCAGCCATCTGCCGGTAAAACTTTGCCCCGTTTTTTTCAATCTGTTCCGCCATTTCAAATATTTCATCTGCGTTAAAATCGTAAGTCATAGTATAGTCTACTCCTTTGTATCCTCCCAATAAGTCTATGCAATCTGCTTGAACCCTCTCCCACTACAAGCGGGGATCAACGTGCCCGGGCCCTCCGCACTCCGGCGTGTAGCAGGTGACATTTACGAATTCACACTTTTCCCCGCATGAAGGGCAAACATCCGCCGGTGTTGAAGCCGTAACAAGAAAGCCGCAATTGGCGCATTTCCAGTAAGCCTGGTTGCATTCGGGACAAATATCCCCGACAAATTTGCCTGACGCTGTGTAGCCACAGTGGGCACATTTCCATTTTTCCTGTTCATCTCCCATTTCATTCCCCCCCTAATTTTTCACCTTATTTCAATGGCCACCTGGTCGTGAGCCACATCCAACACAGGAACCTTACCTATACCTACCAGGTCGGCAACGGATTGTGGAAGCCTTCTGTAGTTGAGATCCGCTGTGATTGTCAATTTTCCTTTGGCAACATCATCAGGCACCTTCCACTCATAATTTTCTAAGGAGGCCTCAAGTGGGCCCAGCCTGTTGTCAAACACCTCCGTATTGGCTGCGTTCCACTGGGCAATGGTTTCTTCACCCTGAGGGTTTAAAAAAACCTTTCTAAATAGGCGGTCACCTTCAGGGAGGGCATCCCTGGGGATTCCCTTGAACTCCTTGACGCCCATCATATAGCCTAAGTCCTTATAGGCCGGCTTGTTGGTGGCTACGCTATAGCTTTTATCAGGTGTATCGCCCGGCGCTAAAGGCGCCTTGATATGATAAATGTTTCCCTTGGCATCCTTGGCCTCCAAATGGAGCCATAGCTGCCTTTCCTCTGTAGAGCCGGTTGGTATCATGTGGCCCGCTCTCTGATTGACCGATACTACCTGTATCTTTAACGTCTCGCCGGGTTTTATCTTTGACTTCTTTGGATAAACGGCTACCACTGCCGATCCATTCATCCAGGTCTGGGAGTAGGAACCCAGGAAGAGATGCTGCGCTACGTCATCCCGTTTTTGCCCCATAATAGCAGATTTGCCTCGGGATGGCGGTTCGTGGCAATCCATACAACTTATGTTTGCCTCACCATAGGGGCCTTTCTTCCATTCTTGATAGGTCTCCTTTACCCAGGCACCATATGGGCTTGTCTCATTATGGCAGGTACCGCAAAGTTCCGCGCTCTTGTGAAATTCCGAGTACTCTGATTTGTGGTAAGACGATTTGATATCCTTCCTCGGCCCATATTTGACCTTTCCCGGCTTAAGCACAAAGTTTCCGTTAACAGGGATCTCCCCGTCAAATCCGACCATGGTGTGGCATACCTCGCAGGAAACACCGTCCGCCTTAGGATCAGCTTTGCCTGCAGGAGGTGGTGGAATATCCCCCGCCATAAAGGCCAATGGCGCATGACACTTTATGCACCCCGCCTCAACCGGAGCTACTTTTGAATCTAAACGTGTGTGAGGGAGAGCCAATTTGAAGTATTCCGCCTGATCCCAGGGAAGTATCTGTGACTTTGCCATGGCAGAGTTTTGATACTGGTTATATATTTCCCTATGGCAAGTTCTACATTTTTTGGATGAATCAAAACGTTCGTAGCCATAGCTGCCTTTCTCCGCCTTCCCTTTGGTCTCCTGCGCGTTACTATACCCCTGGCATACAAGGCCAACGACAAAGGCTAAAAAGATAGTCACAGATGTCAAAAAGACCTTCTTCATTTGCTTGCCTCCTTCGCCTGCACATCCCCGAATTTTTATCCGGAAAACTGTTGCATCAAAGAACCGCCTTCTTGAATTCTTCGATGCCGATGCGTTCTATGAAGCGAGCTGTCCTTTCCTTTTTCTTGCCGTTGGCAGCATAGTATTCAAAACATCTCTTGGCTAAGTCGATTACCTCTTCGCTGCTAAGGCCTTCGGCGATCACATCTCCAATCCGGGGCTTACGACCTGCATTACCCCCGAAAACCACGGTCCATCCTGACTTTTTCCCAAAAGCACCGAAGTCTCGCATATAACTTTCGCCACAGTTCATCGAACAGCCCGATATGCCGATCTTGGCCTTTGCAGGCAGGTCCATGCCAACGAATAAGTTTTCCAGTTTGCCACCTAAGCCCAGAGAGTCCCGCAAACCCAGCTTACACAGAGCATTGCCGGGACAAGCCTGCACATAGTGAACGCACAACCCCACTGCCGGCCCCACATCCATGCCAAGGTCTTGCCAAACCTTGTCGACGACCTCTGGTTTCATTCCAACCAGCGCTATACGCTGAGCCGATGTAATTTTGATGACCGGGATCTCATATTTACGCACTACGCCGGCTATGGTCTCCAACATATCGGGCGTCACGATGCCCAAAGGCGTTCTGGGTACAATAGCATACGTCTTCCTATCGCGCTGAATAATAGCTCCTTTTGGTCTGTCAGGCATCATCTCCCTCCATTACCCAGTGTCCATCCAGAATAGTAGATTTTGTCCCAAGACAAGGCCGCACAAAGGTTTCTACCGCAGGCGTAGCAACGCTACGTCGAGGACAGAAACCTGCGGAGAACGCAGTATTGGGGCAAAAGATGCTATTCTGGATGGACACTACCTATTTTTTCCACAACCCATGTACATTACAGTACTCCCTGGCTGTTATCAGATCTGCTTCGATGCAGAACTTGGCTTCGGGCGCGTCTCCCGGTTTCAGGAATTTGCGGTACGCCTTTCCGTCAGCAATGATCTCAATCCACTCGATATAATGCTTCTCCTCCATGGGGTGGGCCACGCTGCCGATCTTCACGTTTATCCCATGGGCAGCCTTTTCCACCACAGGGACATGTTTTTCCTTGGCCGCGTCAACGCTGTTTTCAACAAAAAGCTTCATAGGCTGGCCGCAACAGACAAGCTCTCCTTCGCCTGCATGAACCATCTCCACCATGTTTCCGCATACTTCGCATTTGTAGATTTGCAACCTTTTCGTCATGTTCTCCTCCTTTGGCGCTTATATGGACACTTGATAAGACTCTCATTTATCATTGATCATTTCACATTTGTCATCGCTCCGTCGCCATAGCGGCTTTGGCGCGTCGGTGACTGTCATTTTTTAATGATAAATGCCCAATGATAGATGATAAATGACAGATGATAAGACCAAGATGAGCTCATTTATACCGCTCAATAATTTTCACCAAGGAGCTCAAAATACGCCTGTGGATGAGCGCAGGCCGGACACTCTTCGGGCGCTTCGGTCCCTTCGTGAAGGTAGCCGCAGTTTCGACAGCGCCAAACCACAGGCTTGTCTTTCTTGAACACGGTTCCCGCCTTGATATTGGCAAGGAGCGTGAGATAGCGTTTCTCGTGCTGCTTTTCAGCTACCGCGATCGATTCAAATATCTTTGCGATGTCGTCAAAGCCCTCCTCCCGTGCAACCTTGGCAAACGACGGGTACATATCTTCCCACTCATAATGTTCTCCGCCTGCAGCCGCCGTGAGGTTTTCAGCGGTTGTCCCTATGACTCCTGCAGGGAATGAAGCCTGAATCTCGACTTCGCCCCCCTCAAGGAGCTTGAATAGTCGTTTTGCGTGCTCTTTCTCCTGATTGGCCGTCTCTTCAAAGATGGCTGATATCTGCACAAATCCTTCTTTTTTTTCCTTGCTGGCGAAATATGTGTAGCGGTTGCGTGCCTGTGATTCTCCGGCAAAGGCGGTAAGAAGGTTTTTTTCTGTTTTTGTTCCCTTCAGCGTCATACTAATCTCCTTTGTATATAGTTACTTAAGCAATTTGCAAAAGGTCTTCGATGAGCTGACCTTATGAGGACTTGGCAAAACATTTTTGATGAACTTAACTTGCGTATTTTTTGTTAGAGATTATTAGTGAAGTACAGCGTAAAAATTGTTCCGCCATTGGCGGTGGATGAGGGCGCAAGGTACGAGTTGTCGTGATTTGGCAAAGCGAGCTTAGGTCGCCTCGGATGGATCAAGAGTGACCCATAGACAAATTGAAGACTTTTTACGCAGTTGTAACTAATTGAGTTGGTTGCGTAGATTATTATTTATTATACAGGAGTTAATTCAAAAATAAAAGCAAAAAAGAGAGTTGTTTCAACTTAATAACCCGGATGCTTGTGACCACTGTGACAAGTCGTACAAAGATTCTCCGGGATGCTCAATGTCTCCTGATGTTCAAGCTTGGTCGGGGCCTTTAGATGCAGGCTGGCCGGGCCATGACAACTTTCGCATTGTTTGTTGACCATCGTCGGGGTATCCTCCACAGTTACAAATCCTCCCTCTTTAGCGTAGCCTGTGACATGACAAGGGAGGCAGTTTGGGTCATGATCTTTTTTCCTCATCTGTATGATTCGGAAATTTTTTGAGTACTTCCAAGAGTAATAGCTCTCAACATGCTCCGGATGGCATTCTTTACACTGTTCCATTCCCACGTAGGTCGCCTTTTCTTCTGCGGCCCACGCATGTGTCGTTGGCAAGACAAAGCCATAAAAAGCAAAAAGACCTGTGACAATTGTGATAATAAATCTTCTCATTGTTACATCCTCCTCTTTTAGCTCTCATTTTTTTAAAATATAGATGGTTTCGTGTCTTAGTGCAAGGGAAAAAAGAGCTGCCTTGACAACTTCAACTATTCATAATAGTTTTATAAAATCATTAATTTATTTGGAAATATATTGAGACCTTTGCATAATGCGACATTTTTTCGTCAGGCAAGAAAGGCAAAAATATAGCGCTGACGCTTCACTGCGTGCAACCGGAGGAATACATTGGGTATTTTGAGGGTTAAAATTTGAAGCCTGACGCCGCATCACGGGGCACGAAGTGAAGCGTCAGCGCTCAATGGCAGTTATGCAAAGGTCTCACATTTTCACATTCCTATGTTTTGCCAGAGGAGGTGTTTTTTGACTAAGCACAATTTATCCAAGTTTCGTAATGTCGGCTTTATATCGACCAGAATTGCAGGCACTGACGGCGTATCGTTAGAAATCGAAAAGTGGGCAACGGTCTTGGAAAGGAACAACTATGAGTGCTTTTACTTCTCTGGTGAAAACGATCGCCGGCCGGAAAAGTGTATGCTTGTGGAAGAAGCCCATTTTCGGCATCCGGATATTAAAGAGATTAACGATAAATGCTTTTGCCAACGAATCCGACCGAGGGAGATCACCCGGAAGATTCATAGCATCCGGGAGCATCTCAAGCAAAAGATCTACGAGTTCGTTAAGAAGTTTGAGATTGATGTTATCATACCGGAAAACGTGCTGGCCATCCCGTTGCACGTTCCACTCGGCCTGGCTCTCACCGAATTCATCGCTGAAACAGGTTTCCCGACACTGGCTCACCACCATGATTTTTCCTGGGAAAGATCGAGGTTCCTGGTCAATGCGTTTGAAGACTACTTAGGCTGGGCTTTTCCGCCTAATCTTCCCTTCATTCAGCACGCTGTCATTAATTCAGTGGCCGGCCATCAATTAAGCCATAGGAAAGGGATATCGAACGCTGTTGTGCCCAACGTGTATGACTTTGCTTCCCCGCCCCCGCCTTTTGTTGATTGTTCGGCGGAACTGAGGCGCGAAGTCGGTTTGGCAAAGGAGGACCTTTTCATCTTACACCCTACCCGGGTAGTGCCTCGCAAATGGATTGAGAGAAGTCTGGAAATCGTGAGTCTCATGAATCTGAAAAACCCGTCTCTTATTATATCGCACTCCGCGGACGATGAAGGGAATATTTACAACAGGCGTATCCAGGAGTACGCCCGGAAAATTCGTGTCAAACTGGTCTCTATAGAACATCTCGTAGGACAGAAAAGCGCCTTTGGCGAAAACAACCAAAAAAAGTTTTCAATAGGCGACGTGTATAATTGTGCAGACCTGATCAGTTATCCATCCGGATATGAGGGCTTTGGAAATGCTTTTTTGGAGACAATTTACTTCCGTAAACCGATCATTGTAAATCGATATTCAATCTATGTTGCTGATATCGAGCCCAAGGGATTTGATGTTATACCGATTGAAGGATTTGTCAGCGACAAGACAGTAACAGAGATTTTTGAAGTCCTTAATAATAATGAGCGACGCGAGAAAATGATAGAAAAAAATTATCAGCTCGGCAACAAATACTTTTCCTATGAAGTCCTGGAGCGACACCTTCTTCACCTCATCAGTGTCCTCGAAATTCAGTGTAAAGGGTAAGTGCTTAAAAATGAAATACAATATCGCTTTACTACATTATTCATGTCCACCGGTGGTCGGAGGGGTTGAAGAAATCATCCGTCAGCAGGCATCGCTTCTTAACCGTCACTACCACAACGTTAAGATCTTTGTCGGCGACGGCGGGATCTTTTCCGACAATTGTGAAGTTGAGATTAACCCCCTTCTTGGTTCACGAAGCAGACAGATACTGAACGCCCATCAGTTGAGCTATGAAGGGGAACACGAAAAACTGGAGGGCCTAAGCAGAAAAATTTACAAGTACCTGGTGAAGTCCTTGAAAGACTTTGACGTCCTCATTGCCCACAACGTGCTGACCATGCCGTTTAATTTGCCGTTTACCGCTGCTTTGCACCGGATGGGCCAGGAATGCCGGATGCCGATCATAAGCTGGAACCACGACTCTCCCTATTTCTATCCTGACTCTCCCGAATATCTGGACCTCTTTCCCTGGAACATTCTAAAGAGGACTTATGCGGGCATACATTATGTCGCTATATCGGAAAGTCGCAAAAAAATGTTTGCACGTCTCTATGGAACCAGGAAGCATCTCCACGTCATTCCGAACGGCATCGATCCTATTCGCTTTTTTCGACTTAATCCCAATACGGTCCGGTTCATCCAGGAACAACGTATTTTTGAGAGCGAATTCCTCATGGTTCAACCTTCGCGTCTCCTCCCGCGAAAGAATATAGAATTGTCCATACGTGTAACCAGGGCCTTGCACGATTTGGGTGTTAAAGCCCGGTTGCTTATAACCGGAGCCTATGACCCCCACGCGCCAAAGAGTCTGGAATATTACCGCAAATTAAAGAACCTGAGCCGGGAACTTGGTGTGGAAAATGACGTTTTCATCATGGCTGAGTATGTGTTCGAGAGCGGAAAAAGTCTGTCAATGGACCGTAGTATAATTCGGGATCTGTACCTGATATCCGACATTCTGTTTATGCCCAGCTTGCAGGAAGGCTTCGGCATACCCCTTTTGGAAGCAGGCATGATCAAACTGCCGGTTGTCTGCTCCAACATCCCACCCTTTATGGAAATCGGAGGCCGGGAAGTATGTACCTTTGATCTTAACGATCCGCCCGAAAAGATTGCCCGAAAAACCTTGGGCTTCGTTGGTAAGCTGAAACCCTCCCGGATGTTTCGTAACGTTATACGCAACTATGCATGGGACAACATCTATCATGAGAAACTCATGCCTCTCCTCACCGAAGTGGTAGGCATACACCGGAATTTGGGTGACTGGGCCTTCACGCCGTAGAGGTATGTTGCCTTGAATTGATCAGGGCAGACTGACAAAATTGGAGGATGTTATGATGCCTAGTAAATCCTCCTGCAAACAACGGAAGCAAAGAATGAAAGACTCAGAGACAGAGGCCGTTACACGGTTAGAAGGGGAGAAACGCAAATTAGAGACGATTATCGATAGTATCGGCGATCCCTTTTACATCGTCGGAAGTGACTTGAAGATCCTGTACGAGAATAAGGCGGGTAAGGCTGCCTTTGGGAAGCATATAGGCGAGTATTGCTACGCGGCCTACCACAATAGGAAGGAGGTCTGTGAGGGTTGTCCCGTGGCCGGGTCTTTCAAGGATGGCAAGATACATACAAGCGAAATTACTATGCACACTGACAAGGGGATATTATACCTGGAAAACACTGCCTCACCTTTGAAAGATTCGACAGGAAAAATCACATCATGCGTCGAAGTTGTCAGGGACATCACGAGGCGCAAGCGGGCGGAGGAGGCATTGAGAACTGCCGAGCGGGAAAAGGCTGCCATTCTGGATAGTATGGTGGAGGTTGTTACGTATCGGGACACAAATTCGAGGATTTTATGGGCAAACAAAACAGCATATAAAGCACTTGGATTGAGCCGCGAAGAAATTGTCGGACGCAAGTGTTATGAGGTGTGGCATCAACGCAGCGAACCATGCGAGAGCTGTCCGATCGACAATGCTGTAAGAACCGGTCAACCGCAGGAAGGGGAAGTAACTACGCCTGATGGAAGAGTTTGGTTCGTACGGGGGTATCCCGTCCGAGATTCAAATAGCGACATCATCGGTAGTGTGGAGACCACGCTGGAGATTACCGATCGCAAGCGGGTAGAGAGGACTTTGCAGGAAAAGGAGAAGGGCCTGGAATATCAGGCCCAGCGTCTTGAAAAACTGAACACAGCGTTGCAGGTCCTTCTTGATCATCGTGAGGAAGAAAAGAAAAAATTAGAGGAGAACATGCTGGCAAGCGTAAGAAAACTGATCCTCCCATACGTGGAAAAATTAGAGAAAGGCAACCTGGATGGAGACAGCCAAACGTATGTGAGCATCATCAAATCAAACCTATCAGATTTCCTTTCCCACTTTTCAAACAGGTTATCAACACAATATGCAGATTTTACCCCAACAGAGGTTGAGGTTGCAGACCTCATCAAGCAAGGAAAGACAAGTAAGGATATCGCATCGTTGCTGAATGTCTCCTGTGATACAGTTTTGTTTCACCGAAAGAATATTAGAAAAAAACTCGGCCTGTTGCATAAGAAAAGAAACCTAAGATCGCATTTGCTATCCCTAACGAGTTAAAAGTCTCATCGCAATTATAGTAGTATTTACCTACTGATTCCCTCCTAAAGTTTTATCAAGGAACATGTTAATATCTGTGATATTATATATATATATCATATTCAAAAGGCCACCTAAATCTGAAAAACCACACACCGAGGTTGCTGGAAGGTATCTCACGGGGCATACGTATCATATGGCAGACCAAGCAACAGCACTGGACATCGATCTTCTCGGCAAGCCGCCATGGGGCACCCATATTTGCCAGTTTTACCGGACCAAAGAGGACCTGGCGGATATTCTGGTACCCTACTTTAAGGCGGGATTGGAGAATAATGAATTGTGTGTGTGGATTACCGGCGGCACTTTAAGTGTTGAAGACGCAGAGACGGCCTTAAGAGAGGCCGTGGAGAATTTAGATGATTATATTGAAAAAGATCAGATGGAGATCATCGACTACCGCCAGTGGTACACCCGATCAGGTAGATTTGACGCCCAGGAGGTGCTGCAACATTGGGTCGAGAAAGAACATAACGCCCTAAGAAGAGGATTTAACGGGATTCGCGTTACAGACAATACCTCTTGGCTCGACGAAACAACCTGGCGGGATTTCATGAACTATGAAGCAGCCGTTGATAATGCCATTGGCGCACAACATATGATTGCTATCTGTTCTTATCCCCTTGAAAAATGCGGGCCAGCCGAAATTGCCGACGTCGTGAGTGTCCATTCTTCAGCTCTTTTCAAGCGGAGGGGAAACTGGGGGCTCATAGAGAGCGTTCCGGCTAAGCGTAAAGGGGCTGCACTACGGAAGACCGAGGAGAGACTGACCGGCATTCTCAATTCCGTGACCGACTGCATAAGCGTGATAGACGAGACATTGACTCTTGTCTGGGTTAACGATGTCGCGACAAGACCGTTCGGCCCGGACCTGATTGGCAAAAAGTGCTACTCGGCTTACCGCGGAAGAGACAAGGTATGCGAGTGTTGTATTGTTAAAAAGTGTTTTGAAGATGGCAAAACACGCCATCAGGAAAAAGAAGTTATCGACATTGACGGAAATACAACGGTGTTGTGGAGTACAGCAAGTGTTGCCGCACGACATGAGGATGGACGTCCAAAGGCAGTAGTGCAGGTCTCCCGGGACATTACCAAGCAGAAGCAGGATGAGGAAGAAAAAGAAAAGATACGAGCACAGCTTCGGCAGGCACAAAAGATGGAAGCTATTGGAACCCTCGCTGGGGGTATTGCGCATGACTTCAATAACATCCTTTCTGCCATTATAGGCTATGCGCAGTTAGCGCTGAATGATGCCCCAAAGGATACGGAATTGCGTGACGATATTGAAGAGGTGCTCCAGGCCAGTCATAGAGCAACAGACCTCGTGAAGCACATTCTTGCCTTCAGCCGTCAAAGTGAACAGGAACGCAAGCCGATACTGATCAGCCCCGTTATCAAAGAAGTTCTCAACTTGCTGAGGGCCTCCTTGCCTTCCACCATTGATATCCGTCAGCAGATAGAGACAGGTCCCATGATCGTTGAAGCTGATCCCTCCCAAATCCACCAGGTGATGATGAATTTGTGCACCAATTCTGGTTATGCCATGCGTGATGAAGGAGGGACTCTTGAAGTAAGTCTCACCAAGATGGATCTCGATGCGGCCGCTGCGGCCTCAATCCCGGAATTCAATCCCGGCCCCTGTGTTAGACTGACTGTGAGTGATACCGGCCATGGCATGAACCATGAGGTGGTGGAGCAAGTATTTAATCCCTATTACAGCACTAAGGAGAAAGGGGAGGGGACCGGACTGGGTCTGTCCATGGTCCACGGGATCGTAAAGAGCTATGGCGGAGCGATCACGATTCAAAGTGAGTCCGGAAAAGGTTCCACATTCCATGTGTATTTTCCGAGGGTTGAGAAAGAGACCGCAGCTACGCCTGAGAAAGCCGAACCTCTTCCCTCAGGACATGAGCGTATCCTTTTTGTTGATGATGAACAGGCCCTTGTGGTGCTGGGAAAACATATGCTTGAGCGCCTCGGTTATGAAGTCGTAACCAGAACGAGCAGCATCGAGGCCCTTGAGCTCTTCCACGCAAAGCCGGATCACTTTGATCTAGTCATTAGTGATATGACCATGCCTAATATGACGGGTGATAAGCTTGCCAAAGAACTCATACGTATCCGTTCCGATATTCCGATTATAATCTGTACAGGATATAGCGAACGCGTCACAGAAGATAGTATCGGGGAAATGGGGATTCGGGAGCTTGTTATGAAACCTCTTGCCATGCACGTTCTCGCCGAGACTGTGCGGAGCGCACTGGACAAAAACTGACGTCTAACTTCTCTTTTCCAACCCTTTTTCTATTTCTTCTACGGTCTTCTCCGCCGCTTCTTTCGGGTCCTTGGCCATGCGGATAGGCCTGCCTACTACGAGATAGTCTGCTCCATTTATTATGGCCTGGTATGGTGTAACAATTCTTTTCTGGTCATCTCCCGACACGACGCTCCACGCAGGACGGATACCGGGTGTGACCACCACAAGGTCTGGAAAGGCTTCTTTTACCGCCGCGGCCTCCAAACCGGAACAGACCACGCCCGCGCACCCTGCTTTTTGAGCCAGGGCGGCCCTTTTCAGGACTAATTTCGTGAGGTCATCGGCATATTCTGAAGAAAAACCTGCTGCAAGGAGGTCTTCGGGCCCCAATGATGTGAGCACGGTAACGGCCAACACCTGGGTGTTTCTCGCAGCCCCCCTTGCCGCAGCAGAAAGCACAGCTAGCCCCTCGTCGCAGTGAACGGTTATAAAGGCTGCTCCCAGGCGATTGGCACTCTCTTGCGCCTTTTGGACTGTGGCGGGTATGTCGTGGAATTTGAGGTCGAGGAAAATCTTAGCATCGGAAAGCTCGGAGATCATTTTTAAAATACCCGGACCTTCGGCGACAAAGAGTTCCAGACCCACTTTGAAAAACCCCACTGAGTTGCCGAGAAGTTTTATATATTTTTCAGCCTCTTTGCTGTCAGGAACGTCGAGTGGGAAGATTAGTCGTTCTTTTGCATTCATATGCCATAATGCCTTATGTGGAAGTTTTGGATTTATCCCCTTGTCGAGGCAAAATTTTAAATTTTACCATACACTTCGAACCTTAACGTTGCGTTTATGAAGGAAATCTTTGATTTCTTTGATTGTATACGTGCCATAGTGAACCATGGATGCGATCAGTCCGGCGTCTGCTTTTCCTCCTGTAAGGACATCACAGATATGTTCCGGGGTCCCTGCGCCACCTGAAGCAATCACAGGAATGGACACATGCTCTGAGATCATTCTGGTCAGGGTCATCTCATATCCCTCTTTTGTTCCGTCCGCGTCGATGGAGTTAAGGCAAATTTCGCCTGCGCCGAGTTCCTGGGCCTTGAGCGCCCAGGCAAGGGCGTCGATCCCCATATGGGTGCGACCGCCGTTGATGACGATTTCATAGCCGGTAGGAATTCCCTCTGTTTTTTCAACCCGTTTTACATCCATCCCGAGAACGATACACTGGTTTCCAAACGCGCGGGCGCCCTCTGCTATGATCTGCGGCTTCTTTACAGCGGCGGAATTTATGCTGATCTTTTCAGCCCCCGCCAGAAGGACCTCCCTCATGTCCTCAACAGTCCTGATGCCCCCGCCTACTGAGAAGGGGATAAAGATAGTTTCGGCCACCCGACGAACTACGTCGATCATGATATTTCGTTTCTCATGAGAAGCAGTAATATCGTAGAATACGATTTCATCGGCGCCGGCCTCGTAGTAGTGCTTTGCCATCTCCACGGGATCGCCGATGTCGACATTTTCCTTGAATTTTATTCCCTTTGTGGTTTTTCCTTCCCTGACATCCAGACAGGGGATAATGCGCTTACTCAGCATCTTTTCCATCCCAAAGACAGAAGTTTTTCAAAATGGCCAAACCCGGACGTCCGCTTTTTTCCGGATGGAACTGTGCCGCTATGATATTGTCGTGCCCTAAAATACTCGTGAAAGTCATTCCGTGAGAGGTGGTCCCGATCACGATATCATCGGATGCGGGCGCCGGATAATATGAATGGACAAAATAGAATTCGCTATCAGGTGAGATCCCTTTCAGTACGGGATGCGGCCTCTTGAGTGAGACCCGGTTCCACCCCATATGGGGAACTTTAAGTCGCTCTCCGGTATCGGAAAGGAGCGGCTCGGGGAACCGTTTTACCTCGCCGCGTACCAGACCGAGGCAGGTGGTGTTAAACTCTTCGCTCTTTTCCAGAATGATCTGAGTCCCGAGGCAAATTCCCAAAAATGGGCGGCCTGATGCGTAAAATTCCTTTATGGTTTGGCCGAGTCCGGTATCCTTAAGGTCTTCCATGGCCTGTCCCGCCGACCCGACTCCGGGGAAGATGACCCGTTCAGCGGACAAAATATCTTCCACGTTGCGCGTGACCCGGCATTCAAACCCGAGATGATTCACCGCGCGCACCACACTGGTAAGATTCCCGGCCTTATAGTCAATAATGGTGATCATGTTTTTTGGGGTATCATTTTTTGAAAGATAGATCAAGATCATTGTGTTGGCACTGTGTTGATTACAGTTGACGATTTTTCGTGTTACTTATATTATTTATGTAATGGTTCACCGCGAAGACGGGAAGAACGCAAAGGAAGAACTATTCGGCGCCTGAACGAAAACCCTTTTTTTGTCATTTCGACCAAAGGGAGAAATCTAAAAGTTTAAGTAACCTCAACCTTGCGAACCTGTTTTGAACCGCAGAATATCGAACAAGGAATTATGAATGATGAAATAAATCATAAAGAACAAACCTTCGTAATTCGAAATTCCTTGTTCGATATTCGATATTCAAATAGTGCTCGCTCGACTCGGCAATATTTGACTCTTTCAACGAAAATAGCAAAATTTTCAAAGCGCTAAATTGTTACGAAGTTAGAAATATGGACGCCAATTTTATGAGGGACCAAAATGGTTGACATAGAAATGTTAAAAGAACTCGGCCATCTCGTGGTCGCCGATGTCATGGTCACTGAAGTGATTACTGTTGAACCTGAGGAGAGACTTGAAAATGTGCTCAAGATATTCAGGGACAAAAACTTCAAGGGTGTTCCCATTGTCAAAAATGGGCGGTTACTGGGAATGGCATACGCGGTAGACCTTCTGAAGGTCTATTTCATGTACAAACGTGACATCCTCGATATCGTCGAAGCATGTACCTTTGCGAGCCTCATGGACACACAAGGGACAGTGGATCGATATATGGATCGAAGACCTGTTACTGTGGTGCCTTCGGATCCTATCGTGGCTATTGCCAAGAAAATGGTAAAAACAGGGACATACACCTTTCCTGTTGTAAGGAAAGGCTCTGCTAAGTGGCGCGATAGCGGATTTTTTTTAGGCGTGGTTACTTTTTCAGACGTGATCCCCCTGATCTATCAGGCGGTGGTAAAGGACTAAAAACCCTCATTATGTTTGATACGATTCTCGCTATATCATTACTCCTTTTTCTTGCGAAAGTAATAGGAGAACTTTTTGAGCGGATGAAGCAACCTGCCATCCTGGGCGAACTGGCCGCAGGTATCCTTCTCGGTGTTCATCTGCTCGGGCCCTTTCTCTTTTCAAGGCCTCT
>JAFDAE010000070.1 GCA_019314005.1 Deltaproteobacteria bacterium
GCACTGCATGATCAATGTTGTGCTTTTTCAGCCAGCGGCCAAGGTAACTTACAAACTCTTTAAGCCCCATCGGCTGTCCCGGCCACGGGCTCTTGCCGTAGCCCGGCAGATCCGGCGCCACATGAGACCACTTCTGCATCCGGGCATCGGCAATGAGCTTTTCAAAGCAGAGCCCCGATTCTCCAAGCCCATGTATATAGACGATCGTTCCCTTGGAATCTTTGGTTTCACACTCCCGAACGTACATTCCGTGTTCGAAGTAATGTCTGATCATAACCATAAAAGCGTCCTTCCATGTTTGATATATTAAATGATAAGTTACTCGCGGCTCAAGAAAAAAATAGAGTTGTACTGCCTTTTCATGTTTTTCATGTTTAAGCTTGCAATAGACTTTTTAATGTTATATTTAGCGATGTCGTTGTTTGGAAAAAGAGGCGGTTTTAAAATTGAACATTTTGAAATTGCCTCGAAAGGAAAACAAATTAATGAAGAAATCTGAAAAAAATACAAAGTTACGAAACATTGCGATCATCGCCCATGTTGACCACGGCAAGACCACGCTTGTTGATACCATGTTCGAACAGAGCGGGCTGTTCAGAGCAGGACAGGAAGTCGACGAACGGATAATGGACAGCATGGATCTGGAACGCGAACGGGGCATCACCATTGCCGCGAAAAACTGCTCGGTGGTCTGGAATAATGTAAAAATAAACATCATCGATACTCCGGGGCATGCCGATTTCGGCGGCGAAGTGGAACGGGCGCTATCCATGGCTGACGGTGCGATTCTTCTGGTGGATGCTTCAGAAGGCCCCCTCCCCCAGACCCGTTTTGTGCTGAAAAAAGCGCTTGACGCAGGGCTCAGGATCATTGTGGTGATAAACAAGATTGACCGCAAAGACGCGCGTCCCGATGAGGTTTTGGACGAGATATACGACCTCCTTATAGACCTGGACGCTACCGAGGAACAGCTTGAGTTCCCCCTGCTTTACGCAATAGGACGTGACGGCATTGCACAGAAGTCACTGGAAGAACACGGCGAAAATCTTAATATACTTTTTGACACCATCTTGGAAGAGATACCCGCCCCCTCCTATGACCCTGATGAGCCGTTCCAGATGCTTGTTTCCGACCTCGGCTATTCCGACTATCTCGGCAGGCTTGCCATAGGGAAAGTTTTTAACGGCGCGGCGAGATATCACGACAGCCTTGTGTGTATTGGTGAGCACGGCGAGCAGCTCCCGCTCAAGATTTCAAAACTCCAGATTTATGAAGGTATGCAGTTCAAAGAGGTCGATTTCGCTGAGCCGGGCGATATAGTTGTCCTTTCAGGCATCGCTGACGTCAAGATAGGCGACACCATCTGCACAAAAGAAGCGCCAAAGGCTTTGGAACGGATCACGGTCGACGAGCCTACCGTGTCCATGCAATTTACGATCAACAGCTCTCCTTTTGGTGGTAAAGAGGGTAAATTCGTTCAATCGAGCAAAATACGCGAACGGCTGATAAAAGAGACGCTCATAAACGTTGCCATACAGATGGAGGAAACAGAGGACAGGGAAAGCTTTATTGTCAAAGGGAGGGGCGAGTTCCAAATGGCTATCCTTATCGAGACAATGAGGCGGGAAGGTTTTGAGCTCTGCGTGGGACGTCCCGAAGTGATCTACCAACACAAGGACGGGAAAAGATGCGAGCCAATAGAGCATCTTTTTATTGACTGTGCCGAGAGTTTCTTGGGGATTGTGACCGAGAAACTCTCCACGCGTAAAGGGAAGATGACAAACCTCGTCAATAACGGCAAAGGGAGGGTAAGGATAGAGTTCAGCGTTCCTTCCCGGGCCCTTATCGGCTACAGGGACGAGTTTCTTACCGACACAAAGGGGACAGGAATCATGAACTCCTATTTTGTAGGCTATGAGGCTTACAGAGGAGATTTTCCGTCCCGGTTTACCGGATCCATAGTCGGCGACCGGCAGGGGGCGGCCGTGGCATACGCCCTTTTTAACCTCGAGCCGAGGGGACAAATTTTTATTGTGCCGGGCGACCCTGTGTATGAAGGGATAATCATCGGCGAGCATAACAGGGATGAAGATATTAACGTAAATCCGTGCAAGGAAAAGAAGCTCTCCAACATGCGGGCGGCAGGCAAGGACGAGAACGTCATCCTTGCCCCGGTAACACCTATGACGCTCGAACGCGCGATCAATTTTATCAGAGAAGACGAAATGGTCGAAGTGACGCCGAAATCGATACGCCTGCGAAAGACGGTACTTTCGGCACAGAAGCGGCATCTGATGAGAGCGTCAAAGAAAAAGAAAGCCGGTTAAATCAACTGCTCATGCCTTCATTATTGTGAGAATTTTCATTGTAGAGAGCGGAATCCCTGATTTCTTTAGTCAAAAAGTAACTTATGACAGTCCTGATTGCCACGATTGAGGCAAGCATGGCCAACCCTTGGAGGTCAGGCTTGAGAATGGTATGAATGATATCAGCAGCAATCAGGAATTCTAATCCGAGCAAAAGATAGGTGCCTAAGTGGTACCTTAAGATTTCGCTTTTTCCATAAATATCTATACCCTTGAACCTCTTACATTCCAAACGCAAAAAATCTATCAAAGCGATCAATGATCCCCAGATTATAATCGTTATTCCGACAATACTGATTATGAGTGTAATCACATCGAATATTTTCATAATTACCTTATCAGTTTTTCCCCTTTTGGTATATTCACTTTACAACGCCGGCCAGTACGACCGTTGCACCTGAATAACCTTGTCGACAATGGGAGGCGCCGCCCCGCTTTCAAGTGCCAAAAGGTCGCTCTCCGTCAACATGCTCTCTTGCATAAGCTCTTTTAAGACAGCTCGTGCCGAGTCGCGTAGTCCTGTGAGATTGTAGCCCCCTTCCAGGGTCATAGCGAGCCGATCGGAAGCATATTCTCCGGCAATATCCATTAGGACGCGAGTAAGCGCGGCAAAGCCTTGTGGAGTAACCTTCATGCTGCCAAGGGGATCGCCGGCATATGTATCAAAGCCTGCGGATACAAGAACGAGTTCAGGTTTAAAGTCGCTTGCTATGGGACAAAGGATTTGCTTAAAAATAGTGAAGAATTCGCTGTCTCCATGGCCAGGGCTGAGAGGAACATTAACGGTATATCCGGTCCCATTACCATCGCCCACTTCTGTCAAGCCGCCGCTTCCAGGATAGTAGGGGTACTGGTGGGTGGAAAAATAGAGGACCTTTGGGTCCGTATAAAAGCTATGCTGTGTAGCGTTGCCATGGTGCAGATCCCAGTCCACAATCAGTATTCTTTTTACGGAATATTGTTGAATAGCGTACATGGCGGCCAGGGCAACATTATTAAAGAGGCAAAACCCCATGGCTCGATCCTGTTCAGCGTGATGCCCCGGAGGTCTTACCAGGGCAAAACCATTACGAACCGTACCATCAAATATCTTGTCTATGAGTAAAAACAGGCCGCCTGCTGCCAATAGGGCCGCCTGATAGGAGAGTGGCGTCGTCTGGGTGTCAGGGTCAAGAGACATGTGGGACACGCCGTCAGTGCGTGCTACCTTTTCGATATAGGATCTGCTATGGATCCAGGCTAATTCATCGTGTGTTGCAGAGCGAGGGGGAATGAGAAGCAATCTTTTCCCTATATCCTCACTATCGAGCATGTCATAGATTGCTTCCAGGCGCTGCGGGCTTTCAGGATGAGGATAATCGGCCAGATGCTCTTTGTAAAGGTCGTCCCGGACTATACCTGTGCTTTGTGACATAATGCCCCCCCTTCATCTACCCAAAAAGCTCAAAGTCTTGAGTTTGATAAAGGATGGCTAAGTAAAAAGGTCCATATACAAGGCGTAGTAGATTGGACTTTTTACGACGCCATCAAAAATAATGAGTCAGAGCCGCGCCCACCCCGTAATCCGGGCTGCCATCTGATAGCCCTTTCAGCAAATAAAGTGATGCCGTGTTATCCCCGTCTATGGTATATTCTCCGGTTAAGCTGATTTCCAATGGACTATCGGACTCGTCAGAAGCGCTTTCCGCGGCATATATATCAATTGACCCATCAAAAGACGCGGTGCACTGGTGGCTTGCACCAGCGGTTATAGCAAAGAAATTGTCCAGGTCTATGCCGCCCGGCGACCCTACTATATTGTATTTTATATCTCCTGAGAACGTCCATTTTTCTATATTCTTTTCCAAGCCAAGACCTAAATAATAATCATCTTCACCTGTGCCCAGGCCCTTGTCTTCGTCAGCCGTAGGGAATTTTATGCCGGCCAGGATATAAAGCGCCGGTTCCCCGGAAGTTTCCTTGAGCGCTGCGTAACTGCCGTCGACACAAATATCCCCGAGCCCGCTATGCGAAGTAGTGTCGATATTCTGTTCCACAATTTTGCTCTTGCCGCCGGTCTGGTTCTTCTTTACGGGGATGGGCCTACCCGCAACAGTAACAGTAGCGCTTGTGCTCTGGTATATGTATGGAATTGTGAGGTAAACGTCCCATTTATCATTAAAAGAATAACCGCATATAAACGGTACGGTGTAGATGTCTGTATCTGTGTCTGTACCATAATCGCCGCTGTAGAAGTTGAAGCCGATTTCAGCGTATAGTTCCCCTGTGGTTAAATTTTGCCCGTGAGTTATTTCGCTCCCGCAGAAAAAAGTTATCAGCACGAGCCCTGTTAGATATAAGCTGACGTTACGCGCCATATGGGTTTTCCCTATTATTTTGTGCTGTCTTCTGAGGCGGGTAATTGAATCTGATGATCTTCACTGAACTGATAGTCGCGAAACACATGTTCTGCCGTGAGCAATTGGTAAGAGTTATCAGGCAGCCTACGGGTAGTGTCTTTTAAACGGTAGACATTGTGACCACACGTCCAACAGCGGTAAGTTTTCATTTGAAGACAGAGGCAAACCTTATCCTTAACGATAATTTTCCCCTCAGGATTTTTTTCATAAGCGTCATAGTAAGCCTTATTGTAAGTGCAATTCCCATTGCTGTCTAAGATGTACCCCAATGCTTCACAGTTGGGCTTTGTGGTTGTACTGAGGGCTGGTGTTTGCTTCAACATGCGCATAGGATAGCCGGTAGGAGAAACTGAATTGACAACAACATCCTGTTCTTCGGCTTCCAAGTATTTCTGTTTGACATCATCCGGCAGCCCTGATTCATCAGTTACCGTAAATCGTGTCGCCACCTGGAGGGCGGCGGCCCCCATTTGAAGAAAATCTACACCATCAGTGCCCGTAAATACCCCTCCCGCAGGGATGACGGGAATCTTTAGATCTTCGGCCTTTAAATAATTCAGGACTTCCCGGACAATCTCTTTTAGATTATATCGATGCCAATCTTTAACGCCAAAACCGAGATGGCCCCCGGCTAACGGTCCCTCGACAATGATATAATCCGGTAGCCGTCTTACCCGGGATGCGCGGCGAAGAAAGATTGTTAAAGCCCGAACAGACGAGACAATAATTCCAATTTTCACATCATGGAAACGGGGATGATCCTGCATCAGTTCCAGAGATCTCAAATTGAGTCCTGCGCTGAGGGTAATGCCGTCAATTCCTGCATCCATGGCAGCTGTTAGGCGAGTTCTCAGCGTCCCCAATGGGTCGTTCATCAACAACTTTTCCATGCAGTTGATAAAAATATCCCCTTCACCTTGTTTGGCCTCCATTGTTTTGCTGACGTATAACCGTTGGGCCTTTGCCAATTCTTCCAGATCAAAGTGAACTTTGGATTTATCCCTGTTGCCAATATTGGACTGATAGCGTTTCAGTTTGTTCATGACAAAATGTGTATGATAACACTGATCAACCACTGTAGGAACTAAGGCATCCGAAATATGCCCGATGCCTCCTAACCTGGCAGCCTCGAGCGCCAACTCTGTCGTGGAAATGTTGACCCCCATCCCGCCAATAACGATAGGGACAAACTCTTTCTTGCCTAATTTTAGTCGAAAGTCGTCTATCTTCATGTATGCTCAATCCGTAACAAGGGAAATAGATTACTTTATTAAAATAGAGTGTCTTTGTCAACGGTTTTAATGTCTAAACAGAAGCCAATGAAATCACCGGCATAGTGAGACCTGCATAACGCGACATTTTTTTGTCAGGCAAGGAACCAATCAACTCCCCACCATCTTATAAATAAGTTCCATGGCGCAATTGTCTTGCACGACCTGGACCAGTCGATCGAACTGTGTTGCGCGAAAGGAATGGTAAGAAAGACCGTTCTTGTTAACAGGAAGCCCCTTCTTTACTTTGAAATAGTTGATGAACGAACGCCGTATTCGGTCATCATCAAAAAATCCGTGAATATAAGTGCCTAACACCGTCTTGTCTTCTGAAATCAGGCAGATACCGGGATCTGCTCCATCCAGTACCGGCGTTGCTTTTCCTTTGACCACGGTCTTTCCCATATGGATCTCATAACCTTGCGCTACGGATCCAGCTTCGAACAACGTGTCATTGCCTATCCTGTATGATCCCTGGCGCAGGGTCTTTTCCTTTTTAATGGTAGTCTCAACCGGAAGGAGACCAACCCCCTTGATCTTTTGTATGTTCCCCTCAATCCGATCGGGATCGTAGATTACATCTCCAAGCATTTGGTAGCCCCCGCAGATACCGACCACAAATGTCCTCTGTTTCCCGAGTCTTCTTATTGCTTCAAAAAAACCGTATTTTGTCAGATAGGCTGCATCCGAGATGGTCGACTTGCTCCCGGGCAGGATGATTACGTCGCAAGCCTCAAGCTCTATGGGGTGGCGCGCAAAATGAAGGTGGACATCCTTTTCATGCGCCAATGGAATAAAATCCGTAAAATTAGAGAGATGCGGAATCTGCACCACGCCAATGTCAATATGTTCGGAGTCTGTTGTTATATTTCTAAGATCTGGTGGAATAGCATCTTCCTCGTCCACACGGATATCGCGAAAATATGGAATCACTCCGAGTATCGGAACACCTGTCATTGCCTCAAAAGAGCGGTTACCCGGTTCCAGCAGCGAAATATCGCCTCTAAACTTATTGATCAAAAAACCCTTTACCCGCTTTTTGTGCTCCTCCTGGATAAGATCATAGGTCCCCTTCATCCAAGCGAATACTCCACCCTTGTCGATATCCCCTACGATCAAGACCGCGGCATCGGCAAAGTCCGCCATCTGCATGTTCACTAAATCGGTTGCCTGTAGGTTAATTTCAGCAGGACTCCCTGCCCCTTCAATAACGATCACGTCAAAATCTGCGGCAATATCCGTATATGCCTTTCTTACAATCTCAAGATGTCTCTGATACCGGCTATAATAGTTTTTAGCATTGCAATTTTCGGCGGGTTTGCCCATGAGCACCACCTGAGAACAGTTATCCGCAGAAGGCTTCAGCAGGATCGGATTCATACGAACATCCGGCGCAAGTCCGCACGCCTCGGCCTGATAGACCTGGGCCCTCCCCATTTCCAGTCCGTCTTCGGTTACAAAGGAATTCAGGGCCATATTCTGGGCCTTGAACGGCGCAACCTTCAGCCCCTTATCTCGAAACATACGACAAAAAGCCGCTGTTAAAACGCTCTTGCCCACCCCGGAGCCGGTACCCTGGATCATCAACGCCTTTGCACGATGTTTAATCATTATCAACTCTATGCTCTTCGCTCGTTGTTGGGATTGCAGACAAGCACTGCATCTACTTCTTTAACTACGCTTTACATCTTGCCGATATTAGGTTTATATTTATCCTTTAACCTTCGCCGGTATCCCCGCCACCATCCACACAACCTTGTCCGCGCAGGCTGCAACCTTCTGGTTGACCATGCCTGCTACATCCCGAAACATCCTGGCCAAGGGGTTTTCAGGCACAATCCCTGCTCCTACTTCATTGGAGACCAGGATTACCGTACTATCAATCTTTTGAATGGATGCCAGCAATTCGTCGGTGCGAGACATTACATATTCTTCTGTTTTTTCCTTAAGAATCATATTGCTGATCCATAATGTGAGACAGTCGACAAGAATAACATCCGCCTCAGCGCCGCATCGGGCTATCGCATCAGGAAGCGCAAGCGGGACCTCGATCGTCTTCCAGTCCGGCCCACGATCCTCCTGGTGCTTCTCCACCCGCTTTTTCATCTCTTCGTCAAGCACCTCACAAGTAGCTACAAAGACTTTGCGTTTAAAGCCACGAGCTTGCTTCAGGGCATAGCGACTCTTACCGCTCCTACACCCGCCAATGATCAATACTATTTCTTTCATAAGTCTATGAATCCTTCAATCATTATTTGAATATCGAATGTCGAACAAGGAATTTCGAATTACGAAGGTTTGTTGTTTATCATTTATTTCATCATTCATAATTCCTTGTTCGATATTCTGCGGTTCAAAACAGGTTCGCAAGGTTGAATTTTTCAAACAGCTAAAGTGTTACAAGATTTTTCATCCTGTTAATCCTGTCTAATCACACCCATCGCTCCAAACAAGTAAGAGACCTTTGCAAGTCATCAAACGAAAAAACTTCCAATGAGACCACGCCTGTAAATCCCTTCAGCACCTCCTTGACAGAGCGAGCCCTATCTTCTGCCAGCACATCCAATCCCTTGTGCTCGTGCGCCTTTCGTGCTCCATACAGATGTATTATGGTCGTATCTTTAAGGTACTTTTGTGCGTATGAAGCGATATCATAACCGTTTATTAATATGTGCCCCACGTCAAGACACACCGAAAGCCCGTACTGCTTGATAACCTCTTCCGCCCACTCAAACGGATATGTGAGGTTCTCCACGGAGATCTTTTTAGGACTTATACCCGTTGCGAGTATCCTTTCTATGCTCTCCCCTACCCGTTTTTGCCACTCAATGATCGCTGTTTCATCATGCCCATAACCCTTTTTCAAGGACAGATGAAGAGTATAGGTGGAGGGATTCAGCATACCTGTTAAATCGATGATCTTTTGGATTGTGGTTACGGCATAGTCTCTGACGTTCTGATTGAGGTCACCCAGGTAACAATCGAGCGAAAGAAGCACATTGTAGGAAAGCGTTTCCTCTTGAGAAATGATGGCAAGGGTGTCGATAT